>JBEEFT010000062.1:0-2678 GCA_041166225.1 Actinomycetota bacterium
CGTTCGTGATCGCTTCGGCCTTGTCCCAGTCGCCGACGATGTCGGTGGTGTGGTCGGCCGGGTCGCCCCAACCGAAGAGCGCGAACATGTGCGGCTGGCGGTGGTGCACGGCGTCTTTCGGATCGATCCCTTGCGCGAGCACGGCCTGGCTGTGGCGGGCGAAGCGAAGCTCGCGCAGCGCATTCATGTGGTGAATCGCCGCTGCCTTGGGGCTGGCCGGCACGGGAAGGCTCCGCCACCCGTCGAACACCGGGGCGTCCGTAGCGTCTGCCGCGGTCGACACGCGTTCGGCCAACGACGCGAGCGTCGTGACGTCGATGTCGTCGGGGATGTGCTCTTCGGCCCAGCGCGCCGCACATCCCTGAAACTCGAGCGCGGCCTTGTCGGGCGACATCACTTGCTTGCCCGCGTCCCACTGCGCCTTCACGTTGCCGGGCTCGAAGAACACGAACGCATTGGTCACTGCGCCCGCGTCGACGTCGCCCAGCACGCCACCACGACCGGTGCCGTAGAACGACATACCTTCGAAACCGAGCGATCCGCCATGGATATACGTGGCGGCGTCAAGCATGAACCGCGCCGTCAAGTTGCTCACCGCGTCGGCGCTGGCAACCGCTGCTTCTTCAGGAGTCATGCGGCGAACCCTACCGATGAGTACCGTGCGGCGTTCAGTTGCATCCGACTCTGAGGGGCCAATGATGATTGTTGTATCTGGAGTGATGAAGTTCGATCCAGCGAATCACGATTCGTTCGCTGACCTCGGCGCCAAGCTGGCTACCGCCTCGCTCGAGGAAGAGGGTTGCCTCGCCTACGGATGGTGGGCCGACGCCAAGAACCCCGGCGTGTTCCGCGTGTTCGAAGAGTGGGCCGACCAGGCCGCAATCGACACCCACATGGCCACCCCGCATATGGCTGAGTTCATGGGCGCGATGGGCACCGTCGGCATCACGGCCGCCGAGATCCACAAGTACGACGTCGCCGAGAAATCCAAGTTGATGTAGCGGCATGGACATCTGGGAAGCGATCCGCACCACCCGGGCCATGCGCCGGCTCGACAGCAAGCCGGTGCCCGAGGAAGACCTCTGGAAGATCGTCGAGGCCGCCACCAAAGGCCCCTCGGGTTCCAACGCCCAACCGGTGCGCTGGATCGTGGTCACCGACGCAGACAAGCGCGCTGCGCTCGGCGCCATCTACAAAAAATGCTGGGCGCCGGTGTCGGCGATGTACGCCGGCAGCATCGATCCGAACGACGGGCAAATGAAGCGCGTGTTCGGCAGCGCCGACTATCTGGGCGATCACATGGGTGACGCGCCGGCCATCATCATCCCGGCGTCCAAGGCCGGAGACCCCGGTTCCGTCTACGGGGCGTTGCAGAACTTGTGCCTCGCGGCGCGTGCGCTTGGCCTCGGCACCACGCTCACCACCGTTCATCAGTTCGCCGAAGACGAAGTGCGCGCCGTGCTCGACATCCCCGCCGACGTGAAGACGTGGGCGATGGTGCCCGTGGGCTACCCGTTGGGCAACTGGGGCGAAGCCAAGCGCCGTCCGGTGGAGGAAGTCACTTACTGGGACGGGTGGAAGCAGCCGAAGACGCGGTAACTCCGGCGGTGTAGCCGGGGTTGTTGTGATCGCGCAGCGTGCGACAGATGTCTTCCAGCTGGTCGCGTTGCGTCGGCGTGAGGACATCCGTGAATACCTGTTGCAGGTCGTCGACGTGGCGCTTCAAAGCGGCCACGATGATCTTGTTGCCCTTTGGCGTTATCTCCGCGAAAGCGCCGCGGGCGTCGTCGGGGCAGTTCGCCCGGCGCACCAGGTCTTGATCTGCGAGCCGGTCGACGGCTCTTGAAACACCGCTGGGGGTAAGCCCGCACTGTGCGGCGAGGTCAGTCATACGCAGACGCTGGCCCTCGGATCGGGCGAGTCGCATGAGGATCTCGTACGACGGAGGCATGCCGCCCCATTTGGCGCCGGCGCAATCCAGCGCGCTGCGCGTCGCCGCGGCGGCTTCGAGCAAGAGGCCGTACGACGTAATGCGTTCATCGCTCAGAACGGGATCCACCCGATAACTGTACAAGAAGTACTTGCACACGCAACTACTTTCTGGCATAGTTGTTTGCGCAAGCAAATACTTCCAAGGAGCCCCAAATGTCCAACACCGCCACTCAAGGCAGTACCCGCACCTTCAACGGTCTAGAAATCCCCCAGCCGGGCACGTTCGCGATCGATGCTTCGCACTCTGCCGCTGCGTTCTCCGTGAAGCACCTTGTAGTCGCGAAGACGCGTGGCCGCTTCACGGACTTTGCCGGCACGATCACGATCGACGACGATCCTCTGAAGAGCTCCGTCGACGTCACGATTCAGGCCGCGTCGATCACCACCGGTGACGACAAGCGTGACGGCCACCTCCGCAGCGCTGACTTCCTCGACGTCGAAAAGAACGCGACGCTCAGCTACAAGAGCACGTCGGTCCGCCACGTCAAGGGCGACCAATTCGCGGTCGAGGGCGATCTCACGATCGCCGGCGTCGCCAAGCCCGTCACTCTCCACCTCGAATACCTCGGCGTCGTGACCGACCCGTGGGGTGGCACCCGTGCCGCCTTCGAGGCCCACACCAAGATCAACCGCGAAGACTGGGGCCTCACGTACAACCAGGCGCTCGAGACCGGCGGCGTGCTGAT
>JBEEFT010000063.1:0-21816 GCA_041166225.1 Actinomycetota bacterium
ACGAGTACGGGGTCACGTGCACGTTGCGGGGTCAGCGTCGCCTGAGCCCCGACGAGGTGGCCCGCTACCTGTTCCGGCGCGTCGTGTCCTGGGGTCGGTCCAGCAACGTCTTCCTGGAGAACGGTGCCCGCCTGTACCTCGACGTGGGGAGCCACCCCGAGTACGCCACGCCGGAGTGCGATGCGGCGGTCGACCTCGTCACGCATGACAAGGCGGGGGAGCGGATCCTCGAGGGCCTGCTCGTGGACGCGGAGCGCCGCCTGCGCGAGGAGGGCATCGCCGGCGACATCTACCTGTTCAAGAACAACACCGACAGCGCCGGCAACTCCTACGGCTGCCACGAGAACTACCTGGTCGGGCGGCACGGGGAGTTCAGCCGGCTCGCCGACGTGCTCATCCCGTTCCTCGTCAGCCGGCAGCTCATCGCAGGCGCGGGCAAGGTGCTGCAGACACCGCGCGGCGCCGTCTACTGCGTCAGCCAGCGCGCCGAACACATCTGGGAGGGCGTGTCGTCGGCGACCACGCGCAGCCGCCCGATCATCAACACGCGTGACGAGCCGCACGCCGACGCAGAGAAATACCGCCGCCTCCACGTGATCGTGGGCGACTCGAACATGAGCGAGTACACGACGTTTCTCAAGATCGGCGCCACGTCGATCTTGCTGCGCATGCTCGAGGATCCCAAGGTCGTGTTGCGCGACATGACGCTGGAAAATCCGATCCGGGCGATCCGTGAGATCAGCCACGACATCAGTTGCACCCGCAAAGTGAAGTTGGCCAACGGCCGCGAGGCATCAGCACTCGACATCCAGTTCGAATACTTGAACCGCGCTGAGCGTTACGCCAAGACCCACGACCTGCACCCCCACGAAACACAAGCGATGCAGATGTGGAAGCACTGCCTCGAGGGCATCGAAAAAGACCCGTTCAGCCTCGACCGCGAGTGCGACTGGGTGATCAAGCACAATCTGATCGAGAAGTACCGCGAGCGTCACGACATGCCCCTCGGTCACCCGCGCGTCGCGCTGCTCGATCTCCAGTACCACGACGTCAGCCGCACCCGCGGCGTGTTCTACAAGCTGCAGAACGCCGGCGTGGTCGAGCGCACAGCCAACGACGCCGACATCGACATCGCGATGGACACCCCACCCCAGACGACGCGGGCCAAGCTGCGCGGCGACTTCATTCGCAAGGCGAAGGAGCGGCGCCGCGACTACACGGTCGACTGGGTGCACCTGAAGGTCAACGACCAAGCGCAACGCACGGTCCTGTGCAAGGACCCGTTCAAGGCAAAAGACGACCGCGTCGACCGCCTCATCGCTTCTCTGTAGCGGTGCCGAACTTCCGCACGGGGACCGTCACGAAGATCCTGAGTAAACGCGCCGGGCTTCAGCGCGTCGAAGTCGACGACGAGCCGGCCTACGTCCTGACCGACTTGGTCGACGAGGTCGGGGTCGGCGACCGGGTGATCATCAACACGACCGCAGTAGACCTCGGCCTCGGTACCGGCGGCTGGCACGTGGTGCACTGGAACCTCGAGTGCGAACAACTCGGCATCTCCGGCGGCAGCGGCCATGTGATGAAGCTGCGGTACACGAGCCTGCAGACAGCAACGGGCGTCGCCGAGGAAGACGGGCTCGAGGCCGACGGTCTCGCCAACACGCCGGTCATCGCGCTGGCGCTGCACAGCCAACTGGGGCCGGCGGTCGCCGCGGTGAAGATGCAGGAGCCCGACGCCCGCGTCGCGTATGTCATGACCGACGCCGGATCGCTGCCGCTCGCGCTATCTGACTTGGTCGCCGATCTCACGCAGGCCGGGTTGCTAGACGGCACCGTCACCTGCGGCCACGCTTTCGGCGGGAACGTTGAAGCGGTGAACGTGCGCTCTGGGCTCGCGGTCGCCCGGCAACGGTTGCGCGCCGACGTCATTCTCGTCGGGATGGGGCCGGGCTCGGTCGGGACCGGCACCACCACCGGCTTCAGCGGCCTCGAGGTGGGGGCCACCATCGACGCCGTAAACGACGCAGGCGGCCGGGCCATCGCCGCATTGCGCGTGTCCGACGCCGACCGGCGGCCGCGGCACCAGGGCGTGAGCGACCACAGCCGCACCGTGCTGCGCACCGCCGTGCACACGCCTGTCACCGTTGCGGTGCCGGTGGGGACCGTCGACGTGCCTGACCTCGGCAACCACGCGACAGTCGTCGAAGTCGAAGTGCCCGATGCGCTCGGCGTGCTCGCGCACCACGGGATCACCCCGACGACGATGGGGCGCGGGGCGGACGCCGATCCGCGCCCGTTCAGCTTTGCGGCCGCGGCGGGTGCTTACGCCGCGCACCTACTTGACCGGTAGCGTCTCGCCGATGCCAACGGCCCTCGACGAAGACGCGCCTGTCGCCGCGGAGAAAGCGCGACGTTCGCGGCGCCAGTTGATCGAGTGGACGGTGGTCATCGTTGCCGCGCTGGCCACCGCGATGGTGCTGCGCCTCGCCGTGGTGCAGGCGTTCAGCATTCCGTCGATCTCGATGGAAAAAACGCTGCTGGTCGGCGACCGCGTGCTCGTCAACAAGTTGAACCGCAAGGTGCATCGCGGTGACGTCATCGTGTTCAAGCGCCCGCCCGGTGAAGAAGCCGCCGCAATCAAAGACCTCATCAAACGCGTGATTGCGTTGCCGGGCGAGACCGTGTCGGCCAAAGACGGGAAGCTCTACATAAACGACAAGGAGTTGCCCGAGCCCTACTTGGCCCCGGGCACGCAGACCTTGAACCTCGACCACCCGGTAACCATCCCTGCGGGCTACGTGTGGGTGATGGGCGACAACCGGCCTAACTCGCACGACAGCCGTTTCTTCGGACCGATCAAACAGTCATCGATCATCGGGCACGCCTTCGTGCGGGTGTGGCCGCCCAACCGATTGGGCTCGATCTAGCGCAGCTGGTCTTCCAACGCCGAGACCAAGCGGTCGACGTGATCGCTGTAGACGCCGTCGATGCCGTAACCGAAGCTGAGCGCGAGAGCTCGCGGCTGCTGCGCGTCCCACGCAAACGCGACGCGGTGGAAACGATGCACCAGCGTGACCAACCCGGCGTTCCAGTCGGTCCAGTGCATGTTCAGCGCGTCGATGCCTGCGGCGGCGAGCGACGCGGCCCGTCGTTCCACTCCTTCGCCGATGCGGCGCAAGCGAGTCGAGTCGACCAGCTTCACGGCGTCGCTGCGCGACCGCCACGTTTCGACCAGCTGCCAATCGGGGTGGCACAGCCAGAGCCGTTCGCTGGCGCCCGCCGCCTCGGCAACGGCCACGGTTGCGTCGAGTGCGGCCGCGTCCTTGACGTCGAGCGACAGCGCGAAATCCACGCCGCACGAGTCGTACAGCTCCGCGAGAGAGGGGATGTGCGACGGCAGCTGACTGCGGTTGCAGTCGGCGATCGAGCGCCGACGCAAGCCTGACCGCACGACGCCGTCGTGGTCGAGCACCGCCTCGCCGTCCTTCGTGCGCCACACGTCGCTCTCGAGGCCCGTAGCGCCAAGTTTCAGCGCGAGCCGGAACGCGTCGAGCGTGTTCTCGGGCGCGTGCGCACGCGCACCTCGGTGCGCGAATGCGATCGGAGGGCGCAGCAAGCTGTCCACCCAGAGATATTGCCGCGGAGAGTGGTCGAAATGACTAGTTAGTCCTAGTCAGAGAAAAACGGTCCCCCGGGGCCATAGCCGGAAATCGGTCTATCGGCGCATGCTGGACTCAACATCGCACCGATCTGGAGACCCTGCCGTGGAAGGAAAACACACCGAGCCGTTAGTAGCGCTGGTACGGGCGAGCTGCCCGTCGTGCGGAGACGTCGAGCTTCCGGGCACCGCGCTACACGCTCGGGTATGTGAGACCACAGGCGAAGGCTCCTATTCGTTCGGATGTCCCGAGTGCGCGACCGTCGTCGTCAAGCCCGCCGACAAGCGCTTGCTCGACCTCCTGGTCGCATCCGGTATCGAACTGACGAGTTGGACGCTGCCGGGCGAGTTGGCCGAACACCACGCCGGCGACCCGATCTCGTACGACGACATCCTGGAATTTCACGACCTGCTCGCTACCGACGACTGGTTCAGCGTCGTCGAGCGGATGGTCGGGGAGAACCCAGCCGCGTAATCCGGCTTCAAGACCTGCGTCGTAGGATCCCCGACGTGGGAAACATCGGAACTCCGGAGCTTTTCGTCGTTCTGATAATTGCCCTATTGGTTCTTGGGCCCACCCGGCTGCCTCAGGCGGCGCGGTCGATGGGCAAGGCGATGGCCGAATTTCGGCGAGTAACCGGCGGCTTGCAGGCCGAGATGCGCGACGCGGTGTCGCATCTCGAGAACGAGTTGAATCTCCACGACGACGTCACGCCCCCGTCCGTACCGGCGCCAGCGCCCTACGTGTTCGAGCCGCCCGCGGTACCGCCCGCACAACCTGGAATGCCGGCGGCAAGCGCACCACCGGTGGCACCGGTGACCTTCGAGCCTCCGTCGTCGATCGCTGCGTCTCCTCCGTTCGAACCGCCGCCTGCCTTCGAACCGCCTCCCGCGTACGAACCGCCGACTGAGTCCCTCGAAATCCGCGACATCCCCGACGCCTCGCCTGAGGCGTAGCGGCAGTGGCGAACGATTCGGCGGTGGACGCCGGGCCTGACCCCAAGGTGCTCGGCACCATGACGCTCATCGAGCATCTCACCGAGCTTCGCAAACGGTTGTTCATCGCGTGCGCCGCAATTGCGGTCGGCGCGGTCATCGCGTTCATCCTTTACAACCGCATCCTCAACTTCCTGATCCATCCGTACTGCGAGATCAAGAACGGCCGGTGCCGGCTCTACGTCCAGTCGCCCCTCGACGGCATCGCAACGCGCCTCAAGATCGCCGGTTACGGCGGGCTGATGATCGCCAGTCCGGTCGTGTTGTGGGAGCTGTGGCGGTTCATCACTCCGGGCCTGCACAAGAAGGAAAAGAAGTACGCGATTCCATTCATCGTCGCGTCGACCAGCTTGTTCTTCTTCGGCGTGCTCCTGGGCTATCTCACCTTCCCGAAGGCGCTGCAATTCCTGATTGGGATCGGCGGGTCCCATATCCAGGAGATCTTCAGCCCGAAGGAGTACGTGTCGTTCTTCTTGAAGGTGATGCTGGCGTTCGGCGTGTCCTTCGAGTTCCCGGTCGTGCTCGTGTTCCTCGAGTTGGTGAACGTCCTGTCGGCGAAAAAGCTCAGTAGCTGGCGGCGCCCTGCGATCGTGATCATCGTGGCCGCCGCGGCCGTGATCACACCGAGCCAAGACCCGTACTCACTGTTCGCAATGGCGATACCGATGTACATCTTCTACGAGTTGTCGATTCTGATCGGCCGTATCCTCAAGAGGTGAGTCCCACGACTCGGCACGCCTTCGCCGCCGGCCTGTCGTTCCCCCTCGACGCATTCCAGTTGGCGGCCATGGATGCCGTAGACGCCGGGCACTCGGTCCTCGTCGCCGCGCCAACCGGGTCGGGCAAGACGGTGGTGGCGGAGTACGCGATCGAGTGCGCGCTCGCCGGGGGTGGCAAAGCGTTTTACACAACGCCGTTGAAGGCGCTGTCGAACCAGAAGTACGGCGACCTGGTGCTGCGGTACGGCAGCGCCCGCGTCGGCTTGCTCACGGGCGACACGGTGATCAACCCGGATGCGGCGGTCGTCGTGATGACTACCGAGGTACTGCGCAACATGATCTACGCCGGTTCAGCCGGGCTCGACGCGCTCGCGTGGGTCGTGCTCGACGAGGTCCACTACCTCCAGAACCCGTACCGCGGCGCGGTGTGGGAAGAAGTGATCATCCACCTGCCGCAGTCGGTCAACCTCGTGTGTCTGTCGGCCACTGTGAGCAACGCCGAAGACTTCGCGGACTGGATCGGCACGGTGCGCGGCGCGACCGACGCGATCATCGAGGAGCGGCGACCGGTAGAGCTCGAGCACATGTACCTCGTGGCCGAACGCGATTCGGCCCGAATGCACCTGCTGCCAACGTTCGTCGACGGGCTGCCGAACCGCGCCGCGGCCGCACTCGACAATCGTGTCGAGAAGAACGCGTATCCGAAGGGGCGGGGGCGCCGGAAGCTCGCCACCCCGCGGCGCGTTGAGGTCGCGCACGTCCTTGCCGACAACGCGATGTTGCCTGCGGTGTATTTCATCTTCAGCCGCAAGGGCTGCGACGAAGCCGTACGCCAGTGCACCTACGCCGGCCTACGGCTAACCGACTCCGACGAGCGCGCGCAGGTTCGCGGCATCGTGGAGCGTCACGTGCGGGGCCTCGCCGACGCCGACCTGTCTGCCCTCGGCTACGACACGTGGCTCGCCGGGTTGGAAATGGGCGTCGCCGCCCATCACGCCGGCTTGGTGCCACCGATGAAGGAAGCGGTCGAGGAGTTGTTCGGCGCGGCGTTGGTGAAGCTCGTGTTCGCGACCGAAACGTTGTCCCTGGGTATCAACATGCCGGCACGGTCGGTCGTCCTCGAGAAGCTGACGAAGTTCACGGGTGACCACCACGAGATGCTCACGGCGGGCGAGTACACGCAATTCACTGGTCGGGCGGGGCGGCGCGGGCTCGACGACGTGGGTTACGCGGTCGTGCTGTGGTCACCGTTCGTGCCCTTCGATCAGGTCGCCGCGCTCGCGTCACGGCGCACGTACGCGCTGCGGTCGTCGTTTCGTCCTACGTACAACATGGCTGCCAATCTCATCCGGCGGTACGCGCCCGACGAGGCTCGGCACCTGCTCAACCTGTCGTTCGCGCAATACCGGGCCGATCGGGTCGTGGTGCAGCACGAGGCCGCAATCGAGCGCCTCGTGAACGACATCGCCAAGGCCCGGGCGCAGGCCGAGTGTGAGCTTGGCGACGTGGAGGAGTACCGGCTGCTCGTGGCCGAAGCGCAGGAGGCATCGCGGAACGCGCCGTCGGAGACCAACCTCGTAATCGACGCGATGACCCGCTTGCGGCCGGGCGACGTCGTCATCGTTCCCGGGCATCGAACCAAGGGGCGGGTGGCGGTGCTCACGCCGGCGCGAGGCAAGGGCGTGGGCGGTCTGCTGTTGCCCGTGGTCACCGACGACGGGCGCCGCCTACAACTGCGCGTGAAAGATTTTCCGATCCCGCCTCGCCGCGTGGCGCGCATCAAGCTGCCGACGCCGTTCGAGCCCCACCAACAACGGTTCCTGCGCTCCGCTGGCCAGCTCGTGCGCGACCTCGACGTCGACGAACCCGACGACGTGCGCGACTACACGCCGAAATGGCAGGGCGGCCGGTCACGCGCGCAACGCCGCGGGCCGCTCGACCGCTTGGCGCAGCGTCATCCCGTCGCGACGTGCCCCGACGCCTCCCAGCATCTGCGGGCGCTGGCTCGCGTCGAGCGTCTCGAGCGCGACCTCGGCAACGAGCGGCGCCAGCGTCGCAATGACGACGCCTCGCTTGGTCGGCAACTCGACCGCGTGCTGCACGTGCTTCAGCAACTCGGCTTCGTTCAAGACTGGACGCTGACCGCCAGCGGCGAGCGCCTGTCGCGGCTGTACCACGAGTGTGATCTCCTCATCGCCGATTGCCTCGACCAACGGCTCTTCGACGGCCTCGACCCCGCCGACCTGGCCGGGCTCGTGTCGGTATTCACGTTCGAGTCGCGCAGCGCCGACGCGATTGGTCTGCCGCCGGGTAGCGCGCTCAACGCGCGGATCGCCGAGATCGAGGTGCGCCATAACCACGTCAACAATCTTGAGAAGCGCGCCCATCTGCCGCTGACGCGCGCGATCGACGCCGGCTTCGCCGACTCGGCGCGCGCGTGGGCGCGCGGCGATGCGCTTGCCGACGTCCTCGAAGGTGGTTTTCCGGGCGGCGATTTCGTGCGCAACATCAAGCAACTCGTCGACCTGTTGCGTCAGATCGCAATCGTCGCCGAAGACCCGACCACGCGCCGAACGGCATCGCAAGCGGCCGACGCGCTGTTCCGAGGTGTTGTTGCCGCGTCGTCTGGCGTGGGCGTCGCCGCGCCCGACGCATGACGATTACGAAAGGTCAACCCTGGGGCGAGCCCGCCACGCTGCCCGCCGACGCAGTGATCGTGCGCTCCGACCGTGAGGTGTCACATGCGCTCGACGCGGCCCGACGTGCTGCGTCGCCATTCCCGACCTTCGCGTTGCTCGGGGGCGACCTATGTCACACGGTGGGCGGCAGCGACGACGTCGAACGACTCCGCCGAGGCGCGACCGCGTTTCCGATCGACGCCGGGGAGGTGCTCGTCGACGGCGTGCACCACTACTTCGCTGCGCACGTCGTCGCCCGCACCCGCCGCTGGCGGCACTTTGCCGTTGCTATGAACGCGCAGTGGGTGGGGGAGTGGAACTTTGGCCCTAAGAGCCACCCGAACGACGGCGTCCTCGACGGCTACGAGGGCGACCTCGATTTTTTCGAGTGGCGCAAAGTACGGAAGCGGCTGCCGAGCGGCACCCATCTTCCGCATCCCCGGATCGAAGCCCGGCGGGCGCGGGCCGTCACCTTCGAGTTCGCCAAGCCACTTCCGGTCTACATCGACGGCGAGGCCATCGGCTCAGCCCGCCACCTCGCGGCCCGAGTAATCCCCGACGCACTGCGCGTTATCGCCTGATTCGCGCGAGCGCGTAGCGTCGAATTCATGGACGCGTGGATCCTCGACGAATCGCCGGGCTCGTATCGCTGGGGCGAAATCGATACGGCCGCGGTCAAGAGCGACGAGGTGCGCGTGCGTGTGGTCGCGTCGGCGCTCAACCACATGGACAACTGGGTCACGAAAGCGGCGCCGAAACCGCACCTGCCGCATGTGCCCGGCGGCGACGGCGCAGGCGTCATAGACGCGATCGGCGACGCGGTCGACAACGTGGCCGTAGGTGACGAAGTCGTGATCAACCCCGCTGTCGCGTGCGGACACTGCTCGTACTGTCTCGCGGGCGAGAGCCCGTACTGCAGGCACTTCGGCATCCTGGGCGAGCACCACTGGGGGACCCACGCCGAGTTCGTGGTGCTGCCGGCGCGCAACGTGGTCGTCAAGCCAGCGTCGCTGGACTGGCCCGAGGCGGCGGCGTTCGGACTGTGCTGGCTCACGGCGTGGCGCATGCTCAAACGAGCCCGGCTCACTGCGGCAGACACGATGGTGGTCGTCGGCGTGGGCGGCGGCGTGAGCACCGCGGGTTTGGTACTCGGGGTGGCAGCCGGCGCCACCGTATACGCGACCTCACGCGACGAGGCCAAGCGCAACAACGCGCTCAAGCTCGGCGCGGCCGCGGCGTTCGACTCGAACGAACCGTGGCCGGTACAGGCCGACGTCGTGTTCGAAAACGTCGGCGCCGCCACGTGGAAAAACTCGGTCAAGTGCCTGAAGCCGGGCGGCCGCTTAGTGACCTGCGGTGGCACCGCGGGCAGCGTCGTCGAAGTGTCGCTGCCGAGGCTGTTCTTCAAGCAGCACGAGATCATCGGTTCGACCATGGGCTCGTATCGAGAATTCGACGAGGTGCTCAAGCTCGTGGCCGGAGGCGTTCCCGTCCCCGTCGACCACGTCTACGACGGCCTGGCGGCATTCCCTGACGCGCTCGAGAAGCTCAGGGCGGGCGACCAGTCCGGCAAACTCGTCATCCGCCATTAGGAGAGCCGCCGGGCCTACTCTCCAAGTTCCCATGACGAGGTACGCGGTAGAGACGTTCACGCCCGACGAGGCGGTGATCCTGCGGCGGTACTTCACGAACCTCGACCAACCTGTTTTCGCCCTCACGAACCTGCCTGAGGTCGTAAAAGGAGCGCTTTTCGCACGGTATTCGCGGTCGGCCAAGAGTTTGCGTCGCCTGTTCATCGACGAGTTCGTCGGAGAGCTCGACATGACCGGCGACCTCACCGTCGACGCCACGATGGGCCTCAGCCGGGCCGAAGACCTCTACAAAAAGGTGTTCTTCGAGTACGGCGACGACTCGGTCGCCCAGTTGGGCGGTGTGCACCTGGCGTGCGAGCAGTCGTCGAACCTACTGACCAAGGTGCTCGAGTGGGGCCGGCTCATGGCCTACCTCGAGCAGTCGACGCGCTACATCGCCTACGACACACGCCTCGGCAACGGCCGCTACCGCTACTACCGCGACCCCGACATCCTGAAGTCGGCGCTCGGTCTGCGTTACGTGGGCGACATGGACCGCATGTTCGATACCTACGCCGAACTGTTGCCCGTGCTCAACGCCCACTTCGCCAAGATCTACCCACAACAGGCGGGCGACTCGGACTTCGTGTGGCGTCAGGCGGTACGGGCCAAGGCGTTCGACGCCCTGCGCGGCTTGTTGCCCGCAGGATCACTGAGCAACGTCGGCATCTACGGCACAGGGCAGGCCTACGAGCAACTGCTCATTCGTATGCACGCCCACCCGCTGCCCGAAGCGCGTGACTACGCCGAAATGATGCTCGTCGAGTTGCGCAAGGTGATCCCGTCGTTCCTGACGCGCGTCGACCTGCCCGACCGTGGGCGCATGTGGTCCGACTACCTCACAGCCAACCGCCACGCGATGGACGAAATTGCCGATCGGCTGTTCGGCGAGGCACAACCGGCGCCGAGCGACACGGTCACGCTCGTGAACTGGGACGCCGACGGCGAAGACCGCATGGTCGCGTCGATGCTTTACCCGTACACGGAGTTGCCCGACGACGTGATTCTCGAACGCGTGCGCCAGATGAGCAGCACCGACAAGGTCGACGTAGTGAAGGCCTACGTGGGCGATCGCACCAACCGCCGGTATCGGCCCGGCCGCGCGCTCGAGACCGTCTGGTACCGGTTCGACCTGCTCACCGACTACGGCGCGTTCCGCGACCTTCAGCGTCACCGCATGCTCAGTATCGAGTGGCAGAAATTGTCGCCGTTGCACGGCTTCGACATTCCTGAAGCGGTCGCCGATGCCGGGGGAGCCGACCAATACGTCGAGTCGCTGGAACGCTCCGCGGCGCTGCACGACGCACTGCTCGACGACTTTTCTGCACAGGCCGGTTACGCCGTCGCTCTTGCTTACAAGGTCCGTTACGCGATGACGCTGAACGCCCGGGCTGCGATGCAGATGCTCGAGTTGCGGACGGAACGCCAAGGTCACCCGTCGTACCGCAAGGTGTGCCAGGACATGCACACGCTCATAGCCGAAAAGGCCGGGCACCACGCCGTCGCCGAGATGATGCGATACGTCGACCACGAGATGTATGACCTCGAGCGTCTCGAGTCCGAACGCCGGGCCGAAACCCGCCGTACCGGCGTTTGAACGTCGGGGTCGCGCTGTGACGCAGGTCACACAGCGTGATTACGCTGCGGAAATCGCCAAGACCGCCAGAAGTAGAACAAAACCACCTGACCCCGTAGTGGACGACGAGGCAATCATCTCGTTGCGCGGCGTCACGAAGTCCTTCGGTTCGCACACCGTCCTGAAAGACATCAGCTTCGACGTCCCCAAAGGGCGCATCACCGCGATCATGGGCCCGTCGGGCACCGGCAAGTCGGTGCTGCTCAAGAACATCATCGGCCTGCTTCGTCCCGACGAGGGCGAGATCTGGGTCGACGGCGAGCAGACCGTGGGGATGAGCGAGAAAGACCTTTACCGCGTGCGTCGCAAGTTCGGCGTGCTGTTCCAAGACGGCGCGTTGTTCGGCTCGATGGACCTCTACGACAACATCGCGTTTCCGCTACGCGAGCACACGAAGAAAAACGAGCGCGAGATTCGCGAAATCGTGATGGAAAAGTCCTCGCTCGTCGGCCTGCTCGACCACATGAAAAAGGTGCCCGGCGAGGTGTCGGGCGGTATGAAAAAGCGCGCCGGCCTGGCCCGAGCGCTGGTGCTCGACCCCGAAATTGTGCTCTTCGACGAACCCGACTCCGGCCTCGATCCCGTGCGCGTCGCCTATCTCGACGACCTCGTGGTCGACGTGCAGAAGGAGACGGGCGCCACCTTCTTCATCATCACGCACAACATTCCGTCGGTCATGCGCACCGCCGAGTTCATCGGCGTGCTGTACCGATCAGGCCTCGTGAAGTTCGCCAGCAAAGACGACATGGCGAACTCCGACAACAAGATCATCCGTCAGTTCCTGGCCGGCAAGGCGCAGGGGCCGATCGGCATGGACGAGATGTCCAGCGACGACGACGAAGACAGCGAGATGCAGGGTGACTACGACATCATGACGGTCTGAGTGAGCGAGCGTTGCGAGCGAGCCATCGAGATTGCGGCCAGCCATGGCCGCCGCGCCGCCGAAGGCGGGGCTAGGTAGATGGCAACTCGGTTTTCCGACGTCATCGACAAGCCCAAGAACCTCACCCGTGAGACAGGCAACATGTTCGCCATCGCCCTCGAGGCATTGCGGCGGACGTGGGACGTGCGCCAGTGGTACAAGGAATACCTCGACCAGTGCTGGTTCATCGCCAAAGTCACCTCGATCCCGGTGGTTCTCATCTCGATCCCGTTCGGCGCGGTAATCGCGCTGCACGTCGGATCGTTCAGCCGCCAGCTTGGGGCTGAGTCCAACACCGGTGCCGCGATGGTGCTGGCGATCGTGCGCGAGGCGGCGCCCGTCGCAGTCGCGCTGCTCATCGCCGGCGCGGGCGGGTCGGCCATGACCGCCGACCTGGGTTCGCGAAAAATTAGAGACGAGATCTCGGCCATGGAAGTGATGGCCGTCAACCCGATCCACCGCCTGGTTACGCCGCGCATGTGGGCCGCCGCCACCGTGTCGGTGCTGCTGGTGCCGCTCGTGAGCGTGGCCGGTTTGGCGGGCGGGTTTGTGTTCAACGTGCTCGTGCAGCACGTCACCGCCGGCGCCTATTTCTCCGGCTTCACCGTGCTCGTACAGCCGGCCGACCTGTGGTCGGCGCTCGCCAAGGCATTCCTGTTCGGCCTCGTCGCTGCGATGGTGGCTTGTTACAAGGGCCTCTACGCCAAGGGCGGCCCCAAGGGCGTGGGCGACGCCGTGAACCAGGCCGTCGTGTTGTCCTTCATCATGATCTTCTTCGTCAATTTCGTCATGACCACGTTGTATTTCGCGGTGATCCCGCAGAAGTTCTGATGCTTACTGTTCGCCGGGCGCGGCTGAGGGCTTCGGGGGTTTTTGAGGAGATCGGTCGGCAGATCGGTTTCTATCTGCGGATCCTGCGCGATGTCGCGACCATGCAGATCTTCCGGCGCGGCTACACGAGCCAACTCGCGGCGCTGGTGTCGGACATCACGATCGGCGCCGGCGCGCTGATCGTGGGCGGCGGGATGGTCTTCGTGATCTTCTCGATGTCGTTCTTCACCGGCACCGAGGTCGGGCTGCAAGGTTTCAAAGGCCTCGAGCAAATCGGTGCGCAGGCCTTCACCGGTCTCGTCGGGTCGTTCGCGAACACACGCGAGGTCACGCCGATCATCGCGGGTGTGGCGTTCGCTGCGCAGGTCGGCGCCGGGTTCACAGCCGAGCTCGGAGCCATGCGCATCTCCGACGAGATCGACGCCCTCGAGGTCATGTCGGTGCCGAGCTTCGTGTACCTCGTATGCACCCGAGTGGTGGCCGCGCTCATCTGCATCATCCCGCTCTACCTGTTCTCGCTCTACGCGAGCTTCTTCGCCACGAAGCTGGTCACCACGAAGTTCTTCGGGCTTTCGCCCGGCGTCTACAACCATTACTTCCGGCTTTATCTACCGCCGATCGACGTCTTCTACAGCCTGGCCAAGGCGTGCATCTTCGCAGTGGTGGTGTCGCTGATCCACTGCTACTACGGCTACTACGCAACCGGCGGTCCCGCCGGTGTCGGCGTGGCCGTCGGTCGCGCGATCCGGCTGAGCATCGTCACTGTGGTCGTGCTGAACCTGGTGCTTTCAGTAATTTTCTGGGGCGGCGGCAACACCGTGCGCGTCGCCGGTTGACGGTCGGGAAGCAGCGACGATGAGGCCGTTCACCGACCGCCAGTACAACGCGGTAGCGGGCTTGATCTTCATCCTCGTTGCCGTCGCCGTAGTGGTGCTGGGCGGCAAGATAGCGTACGGCGCCACCGACCCCGTGTACCACCTGCAAGGCACGTTCTCGGCCGCGGGTCAGGGCCTGCTGTCTGGTAGCGACGTGAAGATCCACGGCGTCAACATCGGCAAAGTGTCGTCGATCAAACTCGTCAAGGGCAGGGCGCTGATTCGCCTCACGATTCACAAGCGCGAGTCGGTGCCCACGGCGGCCAACGCGGTGATCCGGCCCAAGACGTTGTTCGGCGAGAAGTTTGTCGACATCGAACCTGGCCCAACCGAAGCGACCGGTCCCTTCTTGAAAGACGGTGGGACGATCCGCAAGACCCAGGGTGGGTTCGAGGTCGAGCGGATCCTCACCGATCTGTATCCGATCCTCAAAGAGATCAAGCCCGAAGAGCTCAGCACCATCCTGGACACGCTCGCTCGCAGTTCCGAAGGCGTCGCGCCGAACGTGAACCACGCGCTGCACAGCCTGAGCGTGTTCGCGAACGGCCAGGCCAACAACGTCGCCGAGACCGAACGGTTCATCGACGACATGGCGCTGCTTTCAGACACCCTGAACCAGCACGCCGACGAGGCCGTGGCATTGGCGCGCGACGCGCACGAGGCACTGCCCTCGATCAACGCGCACGCCCAGGAGTTCACCGACGTGCTCAAGAACACCGCTCGGCTCACGGGCGACGTGGCCGACGTGCTCGAGCACAACCAGCCACTGCTCAACAAGCTCGTGCCCGAGGGCGCGAAGACTTTGAACACGCTCGACGCGCAGAAGCAGCGTCTACCCGCCGTAGTCACGGGCCTCCGCCAATTCTTCGAGACGCTGGCCGAGGCCGGCACCGGCATCCCATTCGGCGACGGCGCGCTGGCCAAGATCAAGCTCGTGTTCCCGGGCGGGTGCAACCCGTTGCTGGCCGACTGCTCGGGCGACCTGCCGCCGGGTACCACGAACGACCCGACGAAGACCGCCGGCGCGCGCAATCCCTCGCTGCTCGGCGGGCTGCGCGCTCCGTCACAAGGTGGCGACGCACTGCGCGACCTCGTTGCGGGTTTGGTGGATTAGAGCACCGTGCGCGCCACTCTCGTCAAGCTCGGCTTATTCGTCGCGATGTGCCTCAGCATCACGGTGCTGCTCGCGTTCACGATCGGCAACATCCAGTCGCTTCGTATCGGCCCGGTGCAGCTGCTGGACGACTCGTACAAGCTCAGTGCCACGTTCGACGACGTGACGGGACTGCTCGTCAACGACAACGTGAAGGTCGCCGGCGTCAAGATCGGCAAAGTCACCGCCGTCAAAGTGCTCAAGGGCAAAGCCCGCGTCACGATGCGGGTGAAGCATCAGCTCAAGCTGCCCAGCGATACCACCGCGACGATTCGCTGGCGCAACTTGCTGGGCCAGCGGTACCTGTACCTCGAGCCGGGCACCGCGTCCACGACGCTGGCGTCGGGAGGCGAGATCGCCAAGACGCGCTCGGTCGTCGACCTCGGCGAGCTGCTCAACCGCCTCGGCCCGATCGTGTCCGCCCTCGACCCGGCGAAGGTCAACGAGTTCCTCGACACGATCGTCGGCGCGCTCAACGGCAACGAGGCGAAGGTGAGCGAGTCGATCGACAACCTCTCGAAGCTCGCGGCCACGCTGGGCGATCGTGACGAAGCGATCGGTCGCCTCGTCGGGAATGTCGACACGGTCGCCGCCGCCGTGGCGGACCGCGACGCCGAGATCCGCCAGGTGCTCGACAACCTGTCGGCGATCACCAAGACGTTCAACGACAACACCAATGTGCTCGACAACGCGGTGGTGCAACTGAGCGACTTCAACGGCCATCTCGCCAACATTCTCGGCGACAACCGCACGCAAATCGACAGCATCATCTCGAACCTCACGACGGTGGTCGGAACCGTTGGCGCCAAGCTCCCGACGCTGGATCACATCGTCGGCAACCTCGACGACGCGGCGATGCGCCTGGCCAACGTGTCGCGCTACGGCGAGTGGTTGGACCAGAACATCTTGTGCGCGCGGATCGGTTATCCGCCCACGCCCATGGCCGAGACGCCCTGCATTGAACTGCCCACCACGAACGTGTCGCCGATGGCGGGCCGCAACACGAAGCTCACCCGTGGGGCCACCGCGGTGCGCCAACTGATGACGGCGGTCCACTAATGAGGAGCTTCCGCGACCGCAACCCGTTCACGATCGCCGTCGTCACGTTGACGGTGATGCTGCTGATCCTCATCGCCGCGTTTTCGACCAAGCACTTCACGCAGCACCGGTTCCCGATCTCCGCCGAGTTCTCCGATGCCGCGGGCGTCAGCGCAGGTGCACCCGTCCGCGTCGCCGGCGTCCAGGTCGGACAGGTCACGTCGGTCAAGCCCGACCGGCGCAACGGCCGCGTCATCGTGCACCTCGCCATCAACCGCGGCGTGCAGCTCGGCCCCGAAACCCACGCTGAGGTTGCGCTCGCGACGCTGCTCGGCGCCAAATACGTGCGGTTAACGGGCGACGTGAAGGAGCCGTTCCTCGCGAAGGGCGCCGTGATCCCGAACGACCGCACGGTGACTCCCTACGACATCTTCGAGCTCACGAAGGTGGCGACCCATCAGATCGAAGCCACCGACGACGTCGCACTCAACCGGCTCATCAACCAGCTCGCGGCGATCACCGACGGCAAGGCGGCATCGGTGCACACGTTGATCGACGGCGTGGCGAAACTGTCGACCCAGATCGCGTCGCGCGACGCCCAACTCGACGACCTGGTGACCCGGGCTGACACGATCTCCAACACGCTGGCCGTGAAGGATCAAACGCTGGCCGCGCTGCTGGATCAAAGCGACGGGATCCTGCGGGTACTGGCGTCGCGCCACGACCAACTCGAGCAGGGCATCCACGACGCATCGAGCGCGTTCGGGCAACTCTCGGGGTTGGTCGGCACCCACAAGCAAGAGCTCGACTCGATTCTCGATGTCTTGCATCCGACCGTCGACATCCTCGACAAACACCAAGCCGACCTCGACCGTTCGTTGAGCTGGTTAGGCGAGGGCGCCTACGGCCTGTCGCGGGCTGCAGCCCACGGTCCGTGGGCCGACGTGTACATCCGCGCAGTCGGTCCCGACGTGCTCGGCCTCATCGGCGCGCTCTCGGGACAGGGCGGCTGATGGTTTCGACCCGCGCGCTGCGCCGCACCATCGCCGGTCTTCTCGCGTCCGCCGTCATCGCTACGGGCCTTGGCGCGTGCTCGGTTGTGGGGGGCGGCGGGGGGAACGGGTACAAGGTCACGGCCTGGTTCCCGAGCGCAATCTCGCTGTACCCGGAGTCACAGGTCCGCGTGCTCGGTCTGCCCGCGGGCCGCGTGAAGTCCATCAAGGTGATCGGCACCCGGGTCAGGGTCACGATGTCGATCCCGCGCGACATCCCGGTTCCGGCCGACGCCAGCGCCACGATCATCCCGCTGTCGTTCATCGGCGAGCGATACGTACAGCTGTTTCCGGCGTGGAAGGCGGGCGAACCACGGCTGAAGCCGAACTCGGTGATCCCGTTCGAACGCACGAGCGTGCCCGTCGAACCCGACGAGGCGCTCGCAGCGCTGAAACACCTACTCGACGCGATCGACCCGAAGGCGACCGGTGAACTCGTCACCAATCTGGCCGAGGACCTCGACGGCACTGGCAACGCATTGAACCAGGCGCTGTCGGGGCTCGGTTCGATTACCGAGACGCTGGGCAATAAGGACGCCGAGATCGGTCGCATCATCGACCACTTCGACCAGCTCACCGCGACCCTTGCGTCGCGCGATCAGACGCTGGGCCGCGTGCTCGACGCCTTCGCGCGAACCACCGACGCGTTGGCCAACGAACGCACCTCGATTCAAGGGCTGCTGTCGGCCCTGAGTTCGTTGTCGACCAACACCTTCGACCTCGTCAACGAACACCACGTCCGCCTCGACCACGACCTCACGGTGTTGAGCCGCACGTTGCGGATGGTGAACCAGAACATCGGCCAGGTCGACAAGATCCTGCAGGCCGCGCCGACGCTTGTCGCTGGCACGAACTACGACGGCAAGTCCGGCCTCGCCGCCGCCTACAACTCCGAGCTGCACGCCATCGACCTGCGCGTCGTGGTCACCCCCGACCTCGCTCAGGCATTTCAGGTGCTCGGGCTGCCGGTCACCGCGGCCTGCGTGCCCGTGCAGGTGGCCTGCCAGGTGCCCGGCACCACCACCATCATCCCGCCCGACCAGGTGGGGTCGCTGTCAAGCCTGGTGCCGACGCAGCCCGCGGCCGCGCCCAAGGCGACGTCGGGCCCGACGCCAGCGGCCAAGAAGGCAACCGCCGACGGCGGCACGCCGACACAGAAGAAGCACGGTGGCATCAGCGGCATGCTGCGATCGATCAGTTCGGTGTTCGGATGAGCCGCCGCTTCCTCACGAGCGCACTGCTCAGCGCCGCGTTGCTGGCCAGCGTGCTGGCGGGCTGCGCGCGTAACGGCACCACCGTGTCGGTCACCTTCGACGACGCGGGCGACCTGCAGCCGCGCGGTTCGGTGCAAGTGGCCGACGTCCGCATCGGGCGCATCGGTTCGATTCATCTCACCAAAGACTTCAAGGCGCGGGTGACGTTGCATCTCAACGCCGGGCGCGATGTGCCGCGTGACTCGACCGCGGTGTTGCGCACGACGTCGCTGTTGGGCGAGAAGTTCGTCGAACTGCGCCCGAGCGGCAACCCGGGCAAGGGACCGTTCCTGCGCGACGGCGACGTGCTCACGAAGGTCCAGCAAGCGCCCGAACTCGAGTTCGTCGCCGAGCAGGCCGTGTCGGTGCTCGGTGCGGTGACGGCGGGCGACGTGGCGACCCTGGTCGACACTGGCGCGACAGCGTTCCGGGGACGCGAGGGTGACCTTCGAACCCTGATCGGCTCGCTCGACACCTACAGCGCCGCGCTGGCCAGCCGCACCGACAACATCGCCAAGATCGTCGACAACCTCGACGCCGCTACCGCGACGCTCGCCAACGGTGTGGAGTCGATCAAGGGCGTGCTCGGCGACCTCGCCGCCACCACCAAGGTGCTGGCCGACAACCGGGAACAAGCGGTGACCGCGCTCAATAACTTGGCCCGCATCGCCGCCACCCAGAACCAGGTCTTCGACAAATACGAGAACGACATCGGCAAACAGATCCATCAGGTCGACGACATCGTGCGAATCGTTGCGGGCCAGACAACGGAGTTGTCCAACCTGATCGACTGGCTCGATCGGTTCGTCACCGTGTTGCCTGAGATCATCCCGAACGACTTCACGCAGGTCTTCGCGTGGATCGTGCCCGCAGCGCTGGATCCGAGGGCCGGAAAATGAAACGACGGGTCAACATCAACATCGTCTTCTTCGCCTTCGGCTTCGTGGTGATGCTCTTCTGGTTGGCCAGCAGCGTCGTCAGCTTCAAGCAGGTCGACAAGCCGTACTCGCTGACGGCCAACTTCGAAAACGCCTTCGGCGTGCTGAAGAACGCCGAGGTCAGCTACATCGGTGTTCCGTTCGGGCACGTGAGCGGGGTCAAGCGAGTGCCCAACGGCGTGCGCATCACGATGTCGATCGAGCGCGGCCGCAAGATCCCCGCGGGGTCGACGGCCAACATCCAACGCAAGTCGGCGATCGGCGAGCAGTACATCGACTTCTTCCCTCCGCCCCGCGCGCAAGCCCAGCCCGGGCTCCTCAAAGACGGCGACCGCATCCCGCGCGATCGAACAACGGTGCCCCTCGAGTTCTCCGAGTTCCTCCGGTCGGCGAGCGCGCTTCTCGCCGCGGTGCCGCCGGGTGCCGTGGGCACAATCGTGCACGAAGCGGCCACCGGGCTCGACGGACGGGTCGACTCGCTGCGGGCGCTGGCGGTGGAAGGCGACAAACTCTCTTCGGTTCTCGCGGCGAAGACCGAGGCACTTGATCGCTTAGCGACGAACGGCGGCAAACTCACCTCGGCGCTTACCGATCACCGTGCGTCGCTCGGCGCGTCGCTCGACAACCTCGCGGCTCTCAACTCGGCGCTGGCCGGATCCAAAGACGACCTGTCGACGTTGCTCGAGAAGGGCGCGCCGCTCACTGCACAACTCGCCGACCTCGTCGGCAACCACAAGGCCGACCTCGATTGCGACCTGAAGGTGCTCGAAGTTGTGATCGACCACGCGACAACACCGAAGATGATCGACGGGCTGCGCGCGCTCCTGACGTACGCGCCGCCTGCATTCGGCGCGGTGTGGGATGCCCGCGACATCGAGGCCGACGGGGTGTGGGTGCGCGTCGGCGCGATCAACGCGCTGAACAGCCCACCGGTGCAGTTCAACCCGCCGCGTGCAGAACTTTCGAACTCAACGCCAATCGCACCGCCTCCTAGCTGTGTCAGCCCGTTGCCGCCTTCGGGGATCAGCTACTCGACGGCGAGCGCCTCCAAACCCGCAGCACCGATCAACGCGAACAGCGCCGCGATCGGCATGGGCTTGGCGTTGGCCACCGCCGCGCTCGTGGTCCGTTCGGCCACCAAAGCGGTCCAGTGAGCGATCAGGCGCCCGAAGGGTCACCGATTGCCGCGCCCAAGCCCGAGGCCGACGAGCCCGAGGTTGCGCCCGAGGCGCAGCACGCGCCAACGGCGTCGAGTAGAGGTCTCAAGGCTGCAGTAGCGGTCTTGGCGGCGCTGACCCTGGGCCTCGCGATCGTCGCCGCGTCGCTCAGCGCTTCGAATCGCAACACGAAGAACCGCACCGAGGCGGTCCGTAGCGCCGCTGGCGCGATGGGCTCGGCTTTGCTCACCTACGACTATCAGCACCTGGCCCGCACCAAGTCGCTGGTGCTGCGCATGTCCACCGGCACGTTCCGCAAGCAGTACTCACAGGCCTTCAGCGGTGGTCTCGACACGGTGCTCACCAACACCAAGGCGGTCTCACACGTCCGTGACATCCAGGTGTTCGTGAGCGACGTGTCATCCAACGACGCGTCGGCGATCGTGGTGGTCGACACCGTTGTGAGCGGCACCTCAGGCGAGAACCGGGCGCTGACCTCGTACATCCAACTCGACCTCGTCCACTCCGGCCGGGGGTGGCTCGTCGACGGTGTCACCAACCTCAATTTGAGCCTTCCGGCCACCGGCGGAACCTCGTCGACGAGCACAACCAGCCCAAGCGCACCCAGTACTACCCGTTGAGGTCTATAGTCCGCCGCCGCGCAAGGCGAGTGGAAGGGCACCAATGGCCGACGAACCCGTCGACGAAGTAGAAGAAGAGCAACCAGGCGAGATCGACGAGGAAGACCTCGAAGGCCTCGCCGAAGAAGACATCCTCGACGACGAGCTCGCCGACGATGAAGACGTTGTCGTAGACGCCGAGGACGAGGAGATCGATCCTGAGGCGGCCGCGGCCGCAGCCAAGAAGAAGAAAGAAGAAGAGGACGAAGACGAGCTCGAGGTCGACCACGACGTCGAAGCGACTCTCGACGAGATCCTCAAAGAACGCCTCGTCGTCGTCGAAGAAGAGGAAGAGGACGACGAGCCCGTCGAACGCGAAGACAGCGGCGACTCCACCAAGGTGCCGCCGAAACGCCCAGACGAGTTCGTCTGTCAGTCATGCTTCCTGGTGAAGCACCCCAGCCAGCTCGCAGACCCCAAGCGGCAGTACTGCCGCGACTGCGTCTAGCAAGGAGGATCGCATGGGCTATCGCAACGTTGTGGTCGGAACCGACGGCTCCGAGACGGCCGAGCGCGCCGTCGCCCATGCGGCGGAGGTCGCCAAGACGTTCGGCGCCCGGCTCACGATCGTCACCGCGTATGTGCACGACAAGGCAAAA
>JBEEFT010000064.1:0-21172 GCA_041166225.1 Actinomycetota bacterium
CTGGAAGTCATCAAGCTCAAGATGGCGTTGTAGAGCGACGCGCGCTTCACGGGCTTCACGAGCTCGGCAACGTGGGGACGTTCCGCCGATTCCGGCGCGGTAGTGCTGAGAATCAAGACCGGAGTCAACGGCAACGCACGGCGAACGCAGTCGACCACAGCGGCGCGACCCGCGGCGTCGCGCGTCTCGTCGATCAGGACGACGTCAGGCTCTGTCGACGCGGCGGCCGCAAGGTCGTCGATCGAGACAACGGTGGTCGTCATCCCCCACGACTCGAGCATGCGGTCGACGCTCACGCGTCCGGGCGGTGACGCGAGCACCACGAGTGCTCGCCGGCCCCGAAGCGCGCCGCCGGCCGCACGCGTTTGCGCACCGTTCGCGAAGAGCTTCACCGTGAACCAGAACACGCTGCCCTCGCCCACCACGCTCGACATCCCGGTCTGGCCACCCATCGCTTGGGCCAACCGCTTCGCTATCGCAAGCCCAAGGCCGGTGCCGCCGAAGGTGCGCGAGGTGCTCGGATCGGCTTGCAAGAACTCGGCGAAGATCGCTTCGTGCAACGACGCATCGATACCCGGGCCGCTGTCGGCCACCTCGAAGCGAACGAACCCGTTTTCCGCCGTCACTGTGACCCGTACAAATCCCTGGTCGGTGAACTTCACCGCGTTGCCGACCAAGTTGCTCAGCGTCTGCCTGATGCGGAGAGGATCGCCTTCCACGACGCGGTCGAGCGCAGGGTCAAGGGCAAGTTCAAAGGCCAAACCCTTTCCGCGCGCCATCGAAGTGAAGAGGCCGCATACGTCTTCAGCCAGATCCGCGACATTCAACTCGACACGGTCGATCTCCAACGCGCCGGCCTCGATTTTCGAAAGATCGAGAATGTCGTTGATCACTGCGAGCAGTGAGTCCCCCGACGACTGGATCATCCGCACGTATTCGAGCTGCGTGTCGTCCAACGAAGTGTCGAGCAGCGCTTCTGTTATCCCGATCACGCCGTTCATCGGAGTGCGGATCTCGTGGCTCATGTTGGCGAGAAACGCAGACTTGAGTTGCGACGCCTTCTCTGCGAGTTCGCGTTCCTCGCGCTCGACGGCGAGACGCCTCTCCGCTTCGATCGCGTCGAGCGATTTCTTCGGAACGACGGAGATGTCCAAGTGGCGTCCGCATACCGCCACGAAGAGCCATCCGCCTATTACCTGGGGCACGTGGAACGTCAACTCGTGCAAGCTCCCGGTACTCGGATCGAGCACGAGGTGCACCGCCATGTGCAAGTGCGTCAGCGCGCACCCCATGAAAAAAGCAACGGCGCCACCGCGTACCAGCACGACGACGCGGGGGTCGGCTTTGTCGAGGTCGATCCGCGGCACGATGTAGATCGCGATTACGACATAGACGAGCGACGTGGCGATGGCGAGAGTCGCGAGGGTTCCCGAGAGCGCCGTCACGCTCTCTTCATCGGCCCGAAACGGCTTTACATGAACACAACTGCACCCGATGACAAGGCGTTGAGATCTATCCGCCGGCAGGCGGTGGGACTACGCCGTCGGCCGCATGTCCTCGGTGGCGATGAGTTGGCGCGCCGCGCGGGCTTCGTCGACCCGCCCGACCGGTGTGTTGTACGGCGCGTGGGTCAGGGTTTCGGCGTCGCGGCCGGCAACGCGCTCGAACGCCTGGGCGAGCGCTTCGAGCGTCTGGAGGCTCTCGGTCTCCGTCGGCTCGATCATCAATGCTTCGGGCACGATCAGCGGGAAGTACATGGTCGGCGCGTGAAAGCCTTCGTCGAGCAAACCCTTCGCGACGTCGAAGGCTTTAATGCCCTTGGCCTTCAAGTTGGTGGCCGACGCGACGAATTCATGCATGTTCGGCCGGTCGTAAGGAATATCGAACGTGCCGCGCAGACGATGGCGGATCCAGTTCGCGTTCAGCACCGCGCCCTCGGCGACGCGCCGAAGCCCGTCGGAGCCGTTCGCCACGATGTAGCTGTACGCCCGTACCAGAGCGAGCGCGTTGCCGTACCAGCCGTGCACGCGGCCGATCGAGCGCGCCGGTGTACTCCATTGCCAGGTGCCGTCGTCGGTCTGCACCGGCAGCGGGCCAGGCAGGAACTCGGCGAGCCGCGCGCTCACCGCTACGGGGCCTGCGCCGGGACCGCCACCACCGTGGGGGACGGCGAAGGTCTTGTGCAGATTCATGTGGACGATGTCGAAACCCATGTCGCCGGGCCGGGTCACGCCGAGAATCGCGTTGAGGTTGGCGCCGTCGTAATAAAGCAGGGCGCCGACTTCGTGGACAGCGGCCGCGATCGCAGTGATGTCTTCTTCGAACAAACCCAGGGTGTTCGGGTTCGTAAGCATGATGCCGGCGACGTCGTCGTCGAGCTGTTCGCGTAGCGCGGCAAGATCGACGCAGCCGCGGTCGTCCGACGGAACCGTGATCGTCTCGTACCCGCCGAGGGTCACCGACGCCGGATTGGTGCCATGGGCCGAATCGGGGATGATCACCTTGGTGCGCTGGCGACCCTGCGCCTCGTGATACGCGCGCATGAGCAACAGGCCGGTCAACTCACCCGCGGCACCGGCCGGCGGCGCCAAGGTGACCGCGACCATCCCGGTGATCGAACACAACGACTGGCCGAGCGTCCCGAGCATTTCGAGCCAACCCTGCGCGTACGCCGCGGGCGTCGCCGGGTGGACGTTGCCGAAACCACGCAATGCTGCGGCGTCGTCGCACAGTTTCGGGTTGTACTTCATCGTGCACGAGCCGAGCGGATAGGCGCCGAGGTCAACCGAGTACTGACGGTGCGTGAGGCGCGTCGTGTGGGCAACGAGGTCGCGTTCGGACACCTCGGGGAGCTCTGCCGCCGTGTGGCGCCGATGGTCGGCCGGGACGAGTTCGTCTAACGACCAGTCGGGTGTGTTGGTGGTGCGCAGTGGACCCGCTCGTCGACCGTCGACAGACAACTCGAAGATCGTCGGCTCGGTGTCGTCGCCCACGATCGGCGCTGACGACGCGCGCCCGCCGCTGATTACGTTCGTCATCGCACCGCCTTTTCCAGAGCTGCGACGTATGCGTCGATCTCAGCGCGAGTTCGCTTCTCCGTCACGGCCACGAGAAGCCCGTCGGTGCCTGCGCCGTCGTCGGTAGCGGTTCCGGCAAGGAAGCCTTCGTCGGCCATGCGCTCGATGACCGTCGTCGGCGACACCTGCGTCTTGATCGCGAACTCGCGAAAGGTTGGTGCGCTCACGAGCGGCGTGATGCCGTCGACGCCGGCCAGGCTCTCGCGCAGGTAGCGCGTGCCGCGCGCGCACTGCGTGGCTACGTCGACGAGACCGGCCTTGCCGAGCCAACCCATCTGGATCATGGCCGTGACCGCGATCAACGTCTGGTTGGTGCACACGTTCGACGACGCCTTCTCGCGGCGGATGTCTTGTTCGCGGGTGCGCAGCGTGGTGGTGAACGAACGGCGGCCTTTGGCGTCGGCCGTCTCGCCGACGAGCCGGCCGGGGATACGGCGAACGTGTTCGAGCCGCGCCGCGAACAAACCGAGGTAGGGGCCGCCAAACGACATGGGAGTACCAAACGGCTGCCCTTCGCCGACGGCGACATCGGCGCCCCAGGCGCCCGGACTCTTGAGCACCGCGGCGGCGACGGGATCGAACGCCACTACCAACATCGCGCCCGCCGCGCGAGCCGTGGCCGCCGCCGCGTCCATGTCGTCGAGCACACCCAGGCGGTTTGGGTATTGAACGACGATCGCGCCTGCGGGTCGATCTTGGACGCCCGTCCAGTCGGTGACGCCATTTCGGAGACCAACGTCGACAAGTCGGTGGCCGGTGCCGGCCGCGAAGGTGCGGACGACTTCGTTCCACTCGCGGTTGATTCCCTGGGAAACCAGGACGTCCTGGTTGCCGTTCGCGGCCACCGCCAGGTTCACCGCTTCCACGAGCGCGGTTGCACCGTCGTACAGCGACGCGTTGGCGATCTCGAGGCCGCTGAGGCGCGCCACCATCGTCTGGTACTCGAACAGCGCCTGCAACACGCCCTGGGCGACCTCAGGCTGGTACGGGGTGTACGCAGTGACGAACTCGGTGCGACCGGCGAGGCGACGCACCGCCGACGGGATGTCGTGGTCGTAGGCCCCGCCCCCGGCGAAGCAGATCAGGTCGGCACCGCTGTTGAGGCCCGCCAGCCGCTCCATTTCCGCCGCCGTGTCGAACTCGCTCAGGCCGGCCGGGATGTCGAGCCCACCCGCGAGGCGCAACGCTTCGGGGACGCACGTAAAGAGCTCGTCCAGCGACGACAGCCCGATGAAATCGAGCATCTCGGCAATTTCGGCGTCGGTATGCGGTAGGTAATGCGCCATTTAGAGCTTCTTCTCCACGAACGGCAGATCGGCGATGTAACCCTCGAGGATGCGGCCGCGCACGTCGAAGGTGACCGCGTCGCCGATCGCGACAGCGGGTGACACGAAGCCCAGCGCGATCGCGGTCTCGAGCATCGGCGAGTAGTTGCCGCTCGTGACGACGCCGATCTCCGTGCCATCGGCGGTGATTACTGCACCGTCGCGGGCCGGCTGTCGCCCGTTGACGATCATCCCGCGCAGCACCCGGTCGACGCCTCGCTCGCGCTCGGCAACGAGCGCCGCCTTGCCCCGAAAGTCGGGCTTATCCCAGCCGACGACCCAACCAAGGCGGGCTTGCAGTGGCGTGATCCCAGGCCCGAGTTCGTGGCCGTGCAGCGGAAGACCCGCCTCGAGTCGCAATGTGTCGCGCGCACCCAGGCCTGCAGGTTCGACGCCGGCACCGAGCAGCGCCTCCCACACCGCGCCGGCGGCGTCGGTGGGCACCGCGATCTCGATGCCGTCTTCACCCGTGTACCCCGTACCGGCGACGACGCATTGAGCGCCGAGCACGTCGACGCGCTCGACCGTAAAGCGTTTCACCGCAGCGGCGGCCTCGCAGAACTTGGCGACGCGCTGACGGGCCTCAGGGCCCTGTACCGCTAGGACGGATCGCGTGCTGGTGGTATCCGAGCCGCCCAACGCGCTCACGACGCGCTCGGTGTTCGACGCGTTCGGCATCACGTCGAAGGTTTCGTCGGCGAGCCACCACACGATGATGTCGTCGAGCACATAGCCGTCGTCGTCGAGCAGGTGCGTGTACTGCGCCCGTCCGGGCGTGACTTTGCGCAGATCGTTCGTGAGTGCAGCCTGGAGTTGATCGAAGGCATCGGCGCCTTCGACGCGCACGGTCCCGAGGTGGCTGACGTCGAACACGACGGCACCGGTGCGACAGGCGCGGTGCTCGTGCAACGTGCCGCTCGGGTACGCCACCGGCATGAGCCAGCCGCCGAATTCCACGAGCTTGGCCCCGAGCGCGGCGTGCGCATCTTCAAGAGCAGCGTGCCGCAAACCGTCGTCCATCGCGCCGCCACATTAGGCGGCGCGGCTCCCCGCTCTGGGACTAGAGGTTGGCCGCGATGCGGACCGGCGCTTCTTTGTCGCCCAGGCCCACGATGGCGGCGTCGAGTTCGTCGACGACCCCGGCCATGGGGAAGATGTTGAGCACGCCCTGGCCGCCCTTCACCAGATCGACGAGTTCGTCGTTGGTGCTGGCCAGCACCGACGAGGCGTCGCTGAGCACGATGTTGGCCGACGCCAGATCGGCTCCCGTTTGACGCAGGCAGTCGATCGCACGTCGCGCGGCTGGCAGGGCCAGACCGGCGTCGAGGAACTTCTTGATGACCTTCAGGCTCAACACGTCGTGATACGAGTACAGGCGCTGCGTTCCACTGCCGGCCGCGTCGGCGAGCGACGGCCGGAGAAGATCGGTTCGCGCCCAATAGTCGAGTTGGCGGTAGGTAATGCCGACGAGCTTGCAAACCTGGGGTCCGCGGAATCCCAATTGTTCAGGCGCGGGGGAAGTCGCCATCTGCCTACTCCTTGAGCGTCATCGACGTAACTACGCCGGTGTGGTTTGCACCGTACGACTCGAAACCCGCGGCGTCAATGATCCGACCTCAGAGCCGGCGAATCGCGGCTAGGCGAAGTCTTCGGGGTTGAGGCCTTCGAGGAACTCACGAAACTCGTCGACGATCTCCTCGGGCGTCTCGTCGTCGTCCTCCTCGGTGTCGTCGGCCCACTCGACTGTGGTGCCCTCGGCCTCGAGTTGATCGAGCAGGTCGCTGTCGATCTCGATCTCGCAGTCGGCGCGCACGGCGAGCGCAACCGCGTCGGACGGACGGGCGGAAACCACGATCGTCTCACCCTGCAAAAGGACGTGGAGCTCAGCGAAGTAGGTCTGGTCCCGCAGCGCCACGATCGCCACGCGCTGCAGCGCCGCGCCCATTGCGACGAGTGTGTCCCGGAACAGGTCGTGCGTGAGAGGGCGACCGGGCACTCGGCCCTCGATGGCCGCGATGATCGCCGCCGCCTCGTTGTCGCCGATGTAAATCGGCAGGGTACGACCGGCGCCTTCGGTCTCGGTGAGGAACATCACCGGCACATTCGCCGGCATTTCGAGCCGCACGCCCGAGATCCGCACCTTGGACATGGCAAGAAGTTACCCCGTGATGTTGCGTACGGCTTGACGCACCAGCGCGTTGCGCAGCGCCTCGCCGAGACCGCCGAGGCGGATCAGCGTTTCGGCCGCTTGCTTACGGGCCGCGGGATTGCGTTGCTTCAGAAGTGGCAACACGATTTGTTCGAACAGGCCCGCCTCGCGTTCCGCTGCGCTCTTGAACGGGCGCAGATGGCGAGCCTCGATGCCGAATTGCAGGAACCCCGCAGCGGCGTTGGCGACGGCAAGCGCGTCCGCATCGAAGTAATCGGTGCCCCCAAGAGTGCGGGCTTCGATGAGGCCGTACTTGGTCAGGTCGTTTACGCGGGCTTCGGTGAGACCCGTGGCGGTGACGAGCTCGTCGACGGTGAGCGCGACGTCGCCGGGATCGAGTCCCTCGTCGACGGGCTCGATCGGGGCGTGGTCGGCCTGGCGGCCCGCAACCGCACGGGCTGCGGGAGTGACCACCGCGTCGCTCGCGGGCGTTGCTGACACCGGTGAGCGGCGAACCTTCACGAGGGGTGTGGGCTCGTCGTCGACCGAGTACAGCGGTGGCCGCGTGGCCGTAGGCGTGACGCCGCCCGCGCCCGGCGTCGGGGGCGCCACCGCAGCGGTGGGATGGTTGGCGCTTACCGGCTCGCGCTCGTCGGTTTCTTCCTCGCCGGACGCGATCTCGTCGCCGAGCCGGCCCCGGATCACTTTCAACGGTAAGAAGTTCTCGCGCTGCTGGCGCAGGATCCACTTCAACCGCTCGACATCGGTCTCGTAAAACTTGCGATATCCCGACGGCGTGCGCTCGGGGTCAATCAGGCCTTGGCTTTCCAGGAACCGGATTTTCGAAATCGTCACGTCGGGAAATTCGGCGGTGAGCAACGACAGAACCTCACCGATTGACAGATACGACCGGTCAGTCATTGCGCGCTCAGAAAGACCAGGCGGTACTTGCCGATTTGGACTTCGTCGCCGGACACGAGTGGCGCATCGTCGATGCGCTCGCGATTCAAATACGTGCCGTTGAGCGAACCCGTGTCGCGCAGCGTGTAGCGCCCGTCGAGTCGGTGGACCTCGGCGTGACGACGCGAGACGGTGATGTCGTCGAGAAAGATGTCGCTGTCGGGATGACGGCCCGCACGCGTGACCTCTGCTTCGAGCGGGAAACGCTCCCCCACGTTCGGCCCCCGGCGGACGACGAGCACCGCCGCGCCGACGGTCAGATCACCGGCTGCGAGGGCGATCTCGTCGAGGTTCGTCTCCCCGGTGGGGTTGACGACGCTTATGGTCGCGGTGGCCTGATCGCCGGTTTCTTCGGTTAGACGCCCGCCACACGATGCGCAAAACGCTCCGCTATCGGTGTTGCGGTGGCCACAGTGAGAGCAAACCACGGCTGCACAGTAGCGAAACCGGAACCCTCTACCTCAGGTGGAGATCTCCGCCGTGTACGCGGCCGCGTCGAGGAGCGCTTCTCCGGCGTCCGGCGCAGCTTCGATCAGGAACATCCACCCCGCCCCGTAGGGGTCGGCGTTCACCTGTTCCGGGTTGTCCGACACCGCGGTATTCACTTCGACGACGACGCCGGACACGGGCGCGTAGATCTCGGACACCGACTTGGTGGATTCGACCTCGCCGCACACCGCTCCGGCCGTAACCTCGGCGCCTACCTCGGGCAGACCCACGAAGACGACGTCGCCCAACGCGTCTTGGGCGAAATCGGTGATGCCGACGCGCACCCGGTCACCCTCGGTCCGCACCCACTCGTGATCCGACGTGTACTTGAGCTCTTCGGGGACATTCACGGCGGGCAATCTAGCGATGCGCCTCGCTGTCGGGCTTCCCCGTTCGGAACTGGGGTGGATTGGCCAGGGCGGGCGCGTCGAGCTTGGCGGCTCGTTGCAGGTCGACGGCCACTCCCCGCAATGAGGCAAGCGTGTCGATGATGCCGCCGGGGATCTTTAGACCGCCCTCGAGCGTGGCCGCGGGCCCGATCGCGTTAACGGTGTACGGCGCGCCGATGGATATCCCGTCGACGGTGATCGTGGTCCCGCGGGCCCCGAAGGCCGTGCCCGCGCCGATCCGTCGACCGTTGATGGCAATCGCCTCGGCGCCTGCGTCGCGCAACTCTTCGACAACGTCGATCAGGGTGTCGTACAGAATCGACCCCTCGGGGTCGTCGATGCGCAGTGTGAGGCCAGGTCCGGACACAGGGACCGTGCCCGCGAGCACGCGCAGCGCTCTCAGCTGCGACTCGGCCGCGGCGACCGACGCGGAGTCGGCCGCCTGTGTGTTCTGGAGCTGCACGAGTTGCAACTTCAGGTTCGAGATCTCGTCGCGGAGCGCGTCGGATTCCGTCGTCAGCCCAGCCAGGATGCGGGTGAGGTCGCCCTCGTTCTCGGCTTCGAGGCGCTGCCGAAACGCCTCGGAACCGCGCAACTGACCCACGGCGAGAAAGCCCACGAGTCCGGTGACCAGCACCACGAGCAGGATCGAGCCAATTCGTTGGGCCGACGTGCGCGCCGCCGTAGCAGCGGGGACGGGTTCGTCGAGTGACGCCGTGGCGGCCACGGCCTAACCGCCGAAGACGCGACGACGCAACGCCGCGACGTTCTGAAAGATGCGCACGCCGAACACCACGACAACCGCGGTCACCAGGTCGACGCCCAGCTGGTCGCCGACCCATACGATCGCGACCGCCACGATCGCGTTCGCGGCAAAGGCCACCACGAAGATGCGGTCGTTGAAGGTGTGTTCGAGGTAGGCGCGGACACCGCCGAGCGAAGCGTCGAGAGCGGCAACCACGGCCATGGCCACATAGCGGCCCAGCTCCTGGGACACAGTCGGGTGTAGCGCAACCGCCAGCAACGCGCCGAAGAGCAGACCGAGAAGGGCGAACACTTATGGGGCTCCCGGGGTTGCTACGTCGATGCCGACTCGCCCGGCGTACGCCGGAATGCTCAGCGCGCCCATGTCACGCGTGGAAAACCCGAGACCGAACAGTGTGTGCCAGCGGCGCATTCGTGTGGCGATATCCGAGCGGCTGAAGACGGTTGCGTCGGCCCCGATCGCGTCGAGGCGGTACGGCGGCGACAGGGGCCGAAAATTCACCACGATGGTTTCGCCGGCGGCGCGGATCGACGACGTCGCAACAATCCGGTTTCCGTTGATCGCGACCGCTTCGGCGCCGGCCGACCACAAGGCGTTGACCAGCAACTGCAAGTCGGTGTCGGAGATGAGATACGCACCGGCTTCTCGGGTGTCGTCCGGGGTCGTCTTGGAGTCCGAAGCTTTCACGCGCAGGCCAGGTCCGGTGATGGCCGACGCTCCGGCCTGGGCCGCCAGCACGGCTTCGGAGCGCGCGGCGTCTGCGGCGGCGTTGCCCTGGTTGTTGCTGCGCCGCTGCGCGCCCGCGAGTTGGCCGCGCAGGTTGCGCACCGCCTTGTCGAGGACCTTCATCGTCGAGCGGCGCTCTTGGATGAGCGAGATCAGCTGCTCCTTGCGAGGCTGCTCGGCGACCTTCGTGGCCGACGCCGACTGCGCAGCGGTGACGAGAAGGAACCCGAGGAGCGCGAGAACCACAACGAGTGCCGGGGAAGTTTTGGTTGGCACAAGAAAAGAAGTTACTGAACGCCAACGAGTTTCTTGCGCGTTGACGGCCCGTATGGGGCGAGCGCCAGCGAGGGGCCCCATGCTCGGGAGGAGGGCGGGCCTGCGGGGTGCCCGCCCGGGAAAGAAACTACCGAAGGAGTTGGCGTATTCGTCGCGCATACTCCTGCGCGCGCGATTGCGCCTCTGACGGCGTGGGTGCTTCGGCGGACACGAGCGTGGCCGGCTCTTCGGGATCGGGCACCACAAGCACCCACCCGTCGTCGAGGATGACCTTGACGCCGTCGATCAGGTCAACGGTGCGATCGCTGTTGCGTTCGACCATTTCGCGCATCACCGCGCCCTTGCGCTCCCACGGCGTGACAACGGTTTCCTCGGCGATCGCGGGCGACGCCACCGCCTTCACCAGCTTCGACAGCGCTTCGTCGGATTTGGCGACGTGGTCCATCACGTGGAGCAACGCGGCGACGCCGTCGAAGGCCGGAAGGAAATCGGGGAAGGCGACACCACCGCGCCGGTCGGCCGCGAGAGACGCGTGCTGCTGACGGGCGTCGTCGAGCAGGCTGGCGGCCGAGCGCTTGGTCCACACGATGGTGATGCCGCCGTTGTCGGCGATGGTGACAGCGTCCATCGGTGTGTCGACCGGCAGCGCCACCGGCCCCTTGCCCGCATGCGCCGCGATCGCGACGTAGACAAGCTGCGTTTGCTCGCCCGACAACACGTGGCCCTTGTCGTCGACGAGAACGATGCGCTCGCCGTCGGGCGACAACACCGCTCCGAGGTCGGCCGCCGACGACTTCACGAGGCTGGCCACGTTCGCGGCATGCGCGGCCGCGTCGAAGGTGGCGGCGGCCGACGTAGCCGCGTACGGATTGACCACCAAGACGTCGGCCCCGATCTTGGCTAGGACGCTCGGCAGCACGAGGCTCGTGGCGCCGTACGCGAGGTCGAGCACGATCTTGAGGTTGCGGTCGGCGAGCTTGGCGACTTCGACGGTGTCGATGAGCGCCGCCGTGTAGTGCTCCATCGCTCGGGGCGCGAAGCCAATGTCGCCGATCTCGCCGGCCACCACGCGTCGATAATCCTCGCGGTGGTAGAGCCGTTCGATCTTGCGCTGATCGGCTTCGGCGAGGTCGATGCCGTCGGCGTCGAAAAACCGCAGCGTGACCTTTTCCGGGTCGTCAGGCGAAAGGCGAACCGTGATCGAACCCGCCTGCCGCTGCGAGCGGGCATGGAAACGCGCCAGGGGCGCAGTGGCGAGCTCGAGGTCGTCGACGTTCACTCCGGCCGCGTTCAAGCCGACCATGAGCGCGCGCTTCAGTACTCGGCCGGCTCGACTCGAATCACGCGACGCCGTCACCCACGAGCCCTTTTTCAAACCCGTGGCGTAGGCCATGGCCACGCGCAGCGCGAGTTCGGGCGTCAGGTCGACGTTGGCCAGGCCGGTGACGCCGTCGCGGCCGAACAGGCTCCGCGCGCCGCGTGACTCCCACACCAACGAGGCGTTGATCGTGGCGCCGGGTTCGACGGTTTTGAAGGGGTAAACCTTCACGCCCTGGTTGATCACCGCGTGTTCGCCCACGAAGCACTCGTCGCCGAGCACGACGTCTTCTTCGCACCGCGCCCCGTACCGCAAGTCGCCGCGACGTCCGACGATGGCACCGCGCAGGCGCACTGACCGGCCCAGATGACTGTTGTCGTGCACGACGGACCGTTCGATGTACGCGTCGGCGCCCACGCGCACGTTGTCGCCCAACACCGAATACGCGGCGAGATGCGCTCCCGCCGCGACCCGGCAGTCGTGGCCGATGATGCACGGCCCGTCGACCCGGGCGTCGGGATGGACGTCGGCGCCTTCGCCGACCCACACATGGTCGGACACCTCGAACCCCGGGAGGTGCAGCGCGACGCGACCGTCTAGCGCGTCGCTGTGGGCCCGCACGTAGGCCTCGAGGGTGCCCACGTCTTCCCAGTAGCCCTCCACGATTGACCCGTACAGCGGCTTGCCGTCCTCGAGAAGTTTCGGGAACACGTCGGAAGAGAAGTCGACCTGGCCTTGGCCGATGTAGTCGAACACTTCGGGCTCCAGCACGTAGATGCCGGTGTTGATCGTGTCGGAGAACACTTCGCCCCACGTCGGCTTCTCGAGGAACCGTTCGATCTTGCCGTCGCTGCCGGTGATCACGATTCCGAAGTCGACGGGGTTCTCGACGGACTTCAGCGCGATCGTGGCCATCGCGTTTCGGCGATCGTGCTCGTCGACTACCGCTCCCAAGTCGATGTCGGTCAGCACGTCGCCCGAGATCACGAGGAATCGTTCGTCTAGCTCGGCGCGCGCGTTGAGCACCGAACCGGCGGTGCCCAGAGGCGTGTCTTCGGTGGCGTAGCGGATGCGCACCCCGAACTCGGACCCATCGCCGAAGTAGTTGCGGATGTTCTGGGCCAGGAACGCAACGGTAACGACGATGTCGTCGAAGCCGTGCTCGCGTAGTAGCGACACGATGTGTTCCATCATGGGGATGTTCGCGATGGGCAACATCGGTTTGGGCGTCGACAGTGTCAAGGGCCGCAACCGCGTGCCTTCACCACCGGCCATGATCACGGCCTTCATTGCGCTACTCCTTCGTTGGCCGCGCGGGTTGCGCGTCCTTCGGCGATCGCCTTACGTGCGTCGGGGATATACAACGCCGCTGCGATGTACCCAAAAACTAGGCCGGGGATCGCAGTGATCCATGCGAACAGTCTCGCCTGGTCTTCCCAACTCACGTGCGCACGAGCGCCGAGAAACAACGGGAACGCGACGAGCAGGCCGAACGTGCCCGCCTTGCCGAACCAACGCACCTCCATGCGGCGCGCCCCCGCCGCGGCGATCGCGAGCGCAGCGATGGCGATGGCGACCTCGCGAAACACTGCGAGGCCGATAACCCAGTACGGCGCGGCGTGGTCGATTGCGATGCTGCCGACGCCGATGATCAACAGCAGCCGGTCGGCGGTCGGGTCGAGAATTTTGCCCAAATCCGACACTTGCCCGAAGTGACGCGCGATGTAGCCGTCGACGAAGTCCGTCGCGCCGAGCACGGCCAAGAGGTACGCAGCAGCGGCGCGCTCGTGGCGGCCGAACAACAGGTAGGCGAACACGGGCATGCAAAGGAGCCGGAGAATCGAAATGACGTTGGGAATCGTCAGGATCGCCGACGACGACACCTCTCCGTCGCCGGCACCCACCGCGGCGGCGCCGTTCCCTGCACGCGTTTCCACCAGGCCAGGCTACGAGACGCCAGCCCGTCTCCGGGGTTTCTGTTTATTCGCTAATTCGGCGCGAGAAGTCAACTTGTCAAGAGTTGTACCGATTGAGGTTCTGATCATGCACAAGGCTCGGGGATTGGAAGACGACCCGCTTAGCGCGGCATCGGCCGGTCTTTTCGCGCTCAAGGTGCCCCGGGCCCGGCGAATCTCCACCCTCGACCTGCTCGGCGCCATGTTGGATCTCGCCGACCAAAACGGCCACGTGCCGGTCGACCGCCCGTTGTACGAAGTCGAGCAGCTGCTCGGTATGGATGCCGCTCTCGAGTCCTATGAGTGGCTCGAACGGTTGGGTGTCATCGCTCGCACCGCCTCGGGTTGGCAAATCGAGGCGTTCGCCGCGCACCACGGCCCCGCCGGGGCCACGGCGGCGTCGATGGCGGTGCTGCAGCGCCACTTGGCGACCGTGGGCGCCCAGCAAGACAACCTCGACGCTGTGCCGATGCTCGCAGCGGATGCTGCCGCAATCACACCGATCACCGTCGTGCCGATGAAGCGTTGGCGCCGCTCACTACCAATGGCGGCCGCCGGCATCGCGGCCTCGGTCGCCGTCGTCGCAGGCGTTTCCCAGTTCGTGCCACAGGCCGCCGTCACCGGTCGCAACGCGGCCGTGCGCGCCGCTGCTCCAACCTCAATCGTGCAGCGCGGCGGGGTCGCCGGTGTCGTTCGCACCACCATTGCCGCCGCTCAGGCCCCGCTGTCCCCCGCGGTTTCCGCCGCCCCCACTGCGTCGGCGGTCGCTTCGCCGACCACGGTGGCCGTCGGCGCGCCCGCCTGTCTCGCGCCCCGGGTCGTCACCGCGATCACGTCGGTCGACCTCGTGCCACTGCCGCTGTCGGGCCTGAACGGGCAAACCGTGTGGACTGCGGTGGTCAAGGGCACGGCCACACTCACCGATTCGTCGCAGTCGCTCCTGTTGCCCGGACTGACTGTCGTCGGACACGTCCTCGGCGGCACTACTGAGCCGGTATCGGCCACGCTCGGCTCGCCCCTGCTGTTGCCGAACGCCGCGACGGCGTTTACGGCAGTAGTAACGCTTGGCACCACCAAGCCCGCGTCTGCTGTTACCGCAACCGCGAACGCAACCGGCATCAAGACCTGCCCGTAGGCGCGCGTAGGTCGCGCGTCGGCGCAGGTACTCTGGCTGTCCATGTTGAGCAAGCCGCGATCACTTTGCGTTGTCGCGCTCGCGCTCGTTCTCGGCCTGCTCGGGGCGTCGTGCAAGGCGGGCGGCCACGAAACCGCAATCAAACATCGACACCGCGCCGCGCCTACCACCACTACGGCGGCGCCAGTGCAAGCCGCAGCGGTGCTCCCTGCCGGCGTGCCCGCTCCAACGAAGATCGCGTTGCTGGCCACCGCGAAGAACGCAACGATCGCGTTGCACCCCGCGCCGGGCTCAACCGCGGTCGTCAAGACCCTGGCTAATCCCACGCTCGAAGGCATGCCACTGGCGATGCTTGCGGTCGATCAAGCAGCGGACTGGTTCGAGGTGCGCATTCCCGAACGCCCCAATGGCACCACTGCGTGGGTTCGGGCCGCCGACGTCGACACGACGCCCGTAACCAACCGCATCGTGATCAGCACGTCGCAACGATCGCTGAAAGTTCTCGACGCGGCGCAACAGACGATCTACGAAACGAACGTCGCGGTGGGCAAGCCGTCGACGCCGACACCGCTCGGCCGGTTCTACGTCGACATTTGGCTGCCCAATCCTGGCCGGCCGTACGGCTCGTTCATGCTCAGCATCGCTGGTTTCTCCGACGTGCTCAAGAGCTTCGGCGGCGGGCGCGGACAGATCGCAATGCACGGTTGGGCTGACCCGTCGGTCATGGGCAAGAACGCGAGCAATGGCTGCGTCCGGATGCGCAACGGCGACATCTCGCACCTGAGCGAGCTCGCCCCCCTCGGCACGCCCGTCGAAATCATCGCCTGATTCCGCCGCGGCGGCGGCGTTAGTCGGCGATAGCGGGATACACGAGCGAGCGGAGTTGGCTGCGAAAGTTGAACGTGCCGCTCGGCATCAGCTGCGTCATGAACACCACGGTGAGGTCTTCGGCGGGGTCGACCCAGAACGCAGTGGACGCCGCGCCGCCCCAATAGAAGTCGCCCTTGGAACCAACGGTCTGTGTCGCGACGGGGCCAAGCCCGACCGCCATCGTCAGACCGAACCCCACGCCTTCAAAACCTGTCTCGCCGTAACCGCCCGGCGCGGCAAAGTCGGCGAGCTCGCCGCCTCCGGGCAGGTGGTTCATGCTCATCAGCTCGACAGTCTTGCGGCCGAGCACGCGCACCCCGTCGAGCTCACCGCCGTTCACGAGCATCTGCGTGAAGCGGAGATAGTCGCCGGTGGTACCGGCCAGTCCGCCACCACCCGACAGGAATTTTGGATGCGTGAGGTAGCTGCTCTTCTCGGGATCGTCGAGAAGCCGCAGTTCCTTCTTGGCGTTTCTTACGTAGTTGGCCGCAAGCCGGTTCGCGCTCGCGGGCGCCACGCTGAAACCCGTGTCGACCATGCCGAGCGGTCCGAAAATCTCCTGCTCGAGGTAGTCGTCGAGAGCGAGGCCCGACATCAACTCGACGAGGCGCCCGCAGATGTCGGTCGATAGGCCGTAGAGCCACTGGGTGCCCGGGCTGAACTCCAGCGGGTGCTGCGCGAGATTGGTGACGAGATCGGCGAGCGTGCCGTCGCGCCCGCCGCGAATCGTCATCATGGCCGGCAGGAACTTGTCCATCGTCAGAGGGGGGTCGATGCCCCACCCGAGACCGGTCATGTGCATGAGGCAGTCGCGCACCGTCATCGGTCGCTGCGGATCGACGACGCCGTCCTTGGCCCGCACCTTCAGGTTCGCCCATTCCGGGATCCAGCGGTGGACGGGGTCGTTGAGCTGGAACTCGCCGCGCTCGTACAACTGCATGAGGGCGACGCCGACAATCGGCTTCGTCATCGAGTACAGCCGCCAGATCGTGTCTTCCTCGACGGGTCGGTTGCGTTCGCGGTCCATCAACCCGAACGACTCGAAGTAGCCGACACTGCCGTGGCGGGTCACGGCCACCTGGCAGCCGGCGATCTTGCCGGGCTCGATGTAGCGCTTGTTCATGTGATCGGCGATGCGACCGAGTTGCCTCGCATCGAGCCCCGCTGCGTCCGGATCAACCTTCATGGACTCCCCCTCGTGAGTGTCGCCACCGTAGTGAGTGGTCAGTCGGCTCGCAGGAGCACGAGGTACTGCCCGCCGCCTTCTTCGATTACCGGGGTGACGCCGAGGCCGGGCCGCAGGCGAGAGACGCGGTCTACGAGCCACGCGGCGACGTCGTCGGCGTCGGCGGCAGTGGGGCAACGCCCGAACGCTTCGCGGCCACCCTTGCGCTCGAGGCGCTCGACGGCGGGAAGGATCGGTGCAGGATCGCCGACGAACAGGTGTGCAGCCCACGGCACGACCGGCGTTACCGCGCCCTTCCCGGTATTGCAGCCGCGGTGCGCCAGGCGTTCGGGCACCGGCCCTCCGCCCTTCGATTTCGATTTCGACTTGGACTTGGCCTTCGTGATGCACATGTCGATGCTCGGGCCGCGCGCGTCGTTGACGGCCATGCCGGGCTCGACGGGCTCGTCGCACAACCAACAGCGCCATTGGTCGCGCGCTCCGATTTCATCGAGCTGGCTCACGGACGTGAGGGTAAAGGAAAGCCGGTGCGCTCAGGCACCGGCTTTCGTGTGTTGCGTGGTCGGGTCGGGGAGATTTGAACTCCCGATCTCTTGACCCCCAGACGATTAAAAAGCTTCCTGACGCATGCTCATGCGTTACGAGGCGTCATTCTTTTGAGGGCGTAACCAGGGAGTATGTGCAAAAGTGCTGGTCACCCGCCATATTCATACGCATAGGTTTACTTACCCGGCACTTACCAAAGCGCTTACCGCGGCCGTGCTTCCGGCCTCTTGATCTACGAGAAGACGCGGCATGAAACGCTCACAGAATGGCGGAGATTGTGAGCTAGATCGGCACTTATGCGCTCGTCTAAGCGCGCGGGCCCGTTCTCACAACGGCTTGCCGAAAAGGAAGAAGTATCCGGCGCGGACCGTGTTGGCGTCTTGGCGAAGCGTCACGCACGAGTTGTCTCGTAGGAAGCTTTCCTGAAGATCAAGAACCAGGGTTTCTCCGAGATTGCCCACGGCCTGCAGGGAGACGGTCGTCGTCGTTTTCTCCGTGATGCTCGCGGGATCGCCGTCCCATGCGGTTACCGGCAAGTCGACCAAGGGCGAGCCGCCCCAGACATTCAGCGTGAAGAAATGCTGTCGGTCGCGATACTTCGCGTTGGTGTTGGCGAGCCCATAGCTGTGGACCATCGCGTTCCTTAAGCCGTACAACGCAGCCGCCTCTGCTTCTGTCTTGCCGTGCTGTCGAAGGATCTGCTCGAAGTAAGTGCCCATTTGCTCAGCTCGGTCGGTCCACCTCAGGACCTTTCCGATCTGATCAATGAGGGCGAGATAACCCATCGCTCCAAGCCAGGTTCCCAGATGGTCGGCATTGATGACATTGCCATCGTCGTCGCGGCCCGTAGCGCGATGAGCGTCGGTGAGAAGCGCTTCGAGCGCAGACCTCGCTTCGAACGTGCGTCCCTTGATTTCAACGTCAATCGGAAGAAACAAGTACAGCCCTACAAGATCGGTGACGGCTGGTTCTGCGCCCTTTGTATGTGCACGCTGAAACGCGGCTCGCAGTTCTTCGTTTTCAATACGGAGTCGCATTGCTCGTCAGTCGAGCCTGAACGGCTCGTTCGCATTGCGCGACTGAGCGGCGGTACCCACCACGACAGATTGCCGGATCCGGGCGCGCGTGACCGGCACTTATGCGCTGGTTAGAGCGGCGACGGCTTCGGGGATGGTGGTCGCGACAAGGTCCACGAGTTCCCACATCTCGCCGACGTGCGGGTGAGCGAGCGTCTCCGCCCGCGTGAGCAAGCGCCCGTAGTAGTTGGCGTCACCCCGACTCGCGACGAGTGCGTCAACGGCTCCGGCACCCGCGGTCGTGATGCGACAGGACATCGTGAAGTGATCCGCAAACGGCTCAGCCCACGAACCAAACGTCGCGTCGAGCCACACCTCGTTGTCGATGTGGCCGTGACAAACCGCGCTCACCACGGCGTAGGCGTCTCCGTTGCGCTTAGCGAACACGACCACGCGTGCGTACTCGCGGTCGCACCTGTCGCACCGGAGGTCAACTACCTCTCGGTCACTTACATCGAGCGGCATAACCGCGACGGTACCGGTGGTTGCGTGCGCGGGATCGGCACTTATGCGTTGTTCGACTCGCGTGTGAGACGGCCACGGGTCCGCACCCGCGAGTCGAGGATGCGACGATTGCGCCGTGCGACAAGCAACCGTTCTCGATGCGGAAGCGATCGCCCAGCTTCATGTCGCTGCCTACGAAGCGTCGCTTGCCGAAGTCGTCAACAGGGACGCGCTGGATCGCGCCAACGCGAGTCGCCTCCCGATGTGGACTTCCTTGCTCGCTGACCCGCCGCCGGGCCAGGCCGTGTTCGTTGTTGAACGAGAGCAGATGGTGGGATTCGTCAGCGCGGGACCGACGCGGGAGTCAGGTGCTGCGCCCGAATCCGATGGCGAGGTGTACGCGCTGTTCGTTGATCCGCGGAGTTGGGGTCAAGGAGTCGGGCGTGCGTTGATGACTCGCTCCGTTCAGTACCTCACGTCAATGCATCTCCGTCACGCGAAGCTTTGGGTCTTCGACGCGAACTACCGAGCCAGGACGTTCTATGAATCGCTCGGGTGGAACGACACCGGCGTCGAACGCGTGGACGATCGAGGGCGGTTTCTGCGCTACGCCTACAACCTCTAGACGTTGCGCTAGATCGGCACTTACTGCGCTAGGTCCACGTCGTCTTTGGGCATGGGTTCGCCCACATCGCAGCGTCGGAAAGCCGGACTTTTGGACGATGGCCTGGGTAGTGAACGAACGACAGCCGAACGCATCGCAACAATCCACCGTCCCGTTTCGTGACGGCCCATTCCTCCGGCACCGTCAGGTCAATGTTTTCTAAAAGGGAGCGTCCGACTTCGATCCGCTCACGGTAATGAGGGTGTTCGCAAATGTCGCTGTGGTCGCTCTGGCACAGGGCCAGGATGATCGGCGTCCCGAGATCGTTCTCGAACGCGACGGCAAAGGTGTCGTTTTCTAGGTCACTCTTGCTCGGGGCAACGCAGGCAGACAGGACGACGGCAAGTGCAGCAGTCGCGACGAACGCAGCCCTGCTCGGTGAAACCACCCCGGCATAATGCCGGAGATCGCGTGCGCTAGATCGGCACTTATGCGCTACTGCTCGGTGGAAGAAGCGCCTGAGTTGTCCACTCGGTTAGAGCTGCAATCTCGTCTGCGAGACGAGATGTGTCGCTCGCGGCTTCGGGTAGCGCGACAGATAACCGGCCGAGTATCTCGCCCGAGGTCGAACCACCCCTGATTGCGTCCTCGACTCGGTCGGCCGCCTCCGGCGCACCCGCGGAGCGCAGAGCGACGATCAACCGCTCAACGCGCTCGTAGTACTCCGATAGGTCCACACCTACAGATTGCCGCACGAAGCGGGATCGGCACTTATGCGTGGTTCGATCAGGCCGTCACGTCGCAACACGCGTCTAAGGACTGGGCCTGCGACCGCCGCTGAAATGAGCGCGGTGAATCATGGCGAGCAGCGGCGCGAGCAAGATCGGAGCGCTCACCAGGATCGCCTCGGCGCGGTCGGTCACGCCCCTTGCGATAGCTACGGCGACGGCGCTGGTTATGACGAGGCCACCATTCAGCACAGCGGTCACGTAGCCCGCGCCTCGCGTTTCTAGGCGGAGACTTCGCAACAGCCAGACCTCGACTAACGCACCGGCAATGGCGATCAACCCGACCAGCGCGAACGACACGAACACCGGCATCAGAGGGACGCGCCTGCACCGAACAGCGTTCCCTCACCTCGCTAACTGCACCATGACGGCGACGCCGCCGATACAAGTGTCTCACGCTCACCGCTGTTGCCGTCCAAACAGCGCCTGAACGGCACTTATGCGTGCGACACCCCGGCGAAGTCGGACGGTCGCGAACAGCTATCGCCGTGGCGACGAGGACAGCTGTCGCAGTTGCTTGCGCCACGGATACGCCGGGGGGTGGCGCAGAGCCCAAAGTCCCGCGAACGCGAGAACGTTCTGGAGAAGCCACGACGCATCCCATTTCACGGCAGCGAATACGACGGCCTGGACGGCCACAACACCGAGTAGCCCGAGCGCCAACCACCAGCCGCGGTCATCTCTACGAGTGATCCCAAGCGCGGCGACGATGGCCGTCGACGCGAGGAACGCCCCGAGAAGGCAAAGCCAGATCCTTGACTCGGCAATTGCGAAACCAGCGCTGAGGCCGCAACCCGCCGCAAACAACCAAAGTAGATAACGGGTCCAATACGCGTTTTCCCAGCGCGCGTCGTCCCTGTCGGTTTCGTACGTCGCCCCAGCGATCATGGCTCCACTCTAAACGGGGCCGCTCGACGTTCGTCGTACCGCTCACGGCGGAGCACAGGCAGTCCGTCGCGCGCACGCATAATGCGGAGATCGAGCGCACCGGATCGGCACTTATGCGCTGTCGTGCGACTCGGGCGGTTACGTCGTGGACGCCGAAAGAACGAGGGCGTTGTCGAGTGCTCGGCTCCGGTGGGTTAGGAGCCGT
>JBEEFT010000065.1:0-6153 GCA_041166225.1 Actinomycetota bacterium
CGTAACGCTCGTCGCCGAGCCACGTGTCTTCGGGGCCCCAGAACACCTCTTGCGGCTCCCACACGTCTTCTCGGCCGAACCCGAACCCGAACGTCGTGAACCCCATCGACTCGAGCGCACAGTTGCCGGCGAACACCAACAAGTCGGCCCACGAGATCTTGCGGCCGTACTTCTGCTTTACCGGCCACAGCAGCCGGCGCGCCTTGTCGAGGTTGGCATTGTCAGGCCAACTGTTGAGCGGGGCGAAGCGCTGGGCGCCCTCGCCGGCGCCACCGCGGCCGTCGGCGATGCGGTACGTGCCCGCCGAGTGCCAGCTCATGCGGATGAACAGCGGCCCGTAGTGGCCGTAGTCCGCCGGCCACCAGTCTTGCGACGTGGTCATCACGTCGAAGATGTCGCGCTTGAGCGCCTCGACGTCGAGCGTTTTGAACTCCGCGGCGTAGTCGAAGTCCGCGTCCATCGGGGTGCTCGCGGGCCCGTTCGCACGCAACACCGAAAGGTCGGGCTGGTTGGGCCACCAGTCTTGATTGGTGTGCGGGCGCTGCGGCTTCGCCGTCGGCGCCGGCATGCCGGGGTTTTCGCTCTCGCTCTCGCTTGCGGTCTGGTCAGAAGCGTCAGTCACGTCCGCGGTCCTCCTACTTGGGTCGCTACGACCATCGTCGTACCCCGACATCCGTCGCATCAACAGATCAGGCTTTAGCTTCGGCGTCGTGCCCGCCATGTCCCGGTTGCAGTCGGTGTTCTGTCGCAGCGCGCCGTGGCGGATTGTGGCCCGGCGGGTGGTGCTGCCGTGGGCGTTGCAGGGTGTCGAACTCCGGGGCGACGTGCTGGAGATCGGCGCCGGCAGCGGCGCGATGGCGGCCGAGGTAGTCCACGGGTTCCCCACCGTGCGCATCACGGTGACCGACTTCGACCCGCACATGGTCGAAGCGGCGTCGAAACGCTTGGCGGGTGCCGGCGATCGAGTCACGGCCCGCACGGCCGACGCCACCGCGCTGCCGTTTGCCGACCACAGCTTCGACGCGGTGCTCAGTTGGGTGATGCTGCACCACACCGTGGAGTGGGAGCAGGCGCTGGCTGAGGCCGTGCGCGTTCTTCGTCCCGGCGGCCATCTCGTCGGCTACGACTTGGTCTCGGTAGCGCCGCTGCGCGTACTGCACCGCAGCGACGACCGCATCCGGCTGATGGGCCAGCGCGAACTACGCGCCGCGGTCGACACCCTGCCCGTCGACCAAGCCGTGTTCACGCCTGCGGTTATGGGCGCCGCCGTGCGGTTCGTCCTGCGTAAGGCAACGTGACGTTGGTGCCGCTGGCTGTACTCCACGACTAAACCGGTACGCCATGACACGCGGTGTGGCGGTGGTGACCGGAGCGAGCAGCGGGATCGGCGCCGCAACGGCGCGGCAACTCGCGGCGAGTGGCTTCGACGTGGTGCTCGGTGCCCGCCGCATGGATCGGCTCGAGGCGGTAGCGGCCGAGATCGGCGGACGGGCGTTGCCGCTCGACGTCACCGACACGAGCAGCGTCGAAGCGTTCTGCGCACAGGTGGCTGACTGCCGGGTGCTGGTGAACAACGCCGGCGGCGCGTTGGGGCGCGACCGCTTCGAGGACGCCGACGACGAAGAGTGGCGCTGGATGTACGACGCGAACGTGATGGGCACGATGCGCATGACCCGCGCGCTGATGCCGGCTCTGGTGGCGAGCGGCGACGGGCATGTGGTGATGATCGGTTCGATCGCGGGTCACGAGGCTTACGCCGGCGGCGCGGGCTACAACGCGGTGAAGTTCGCGCTGCGCGCCGCGACGAAGGTGCTGCGTCTCGAACTGCTCGGGCGACCGGTGCGGGTGACGTCGATCGATCCGGGCATGGTCGACACCGAGTTCAGCGTCGTGCGCTTCCACGGCGACGAAGCCAGAGCTGCGGCGGTCTATGAGGGCATGACGCCGCTCACGGCCGACGACGTCGCCGACTGCATCACGTTCGCCGTCACTCGGCCGAGCCACGTGAACATCGACACGATGATCGTGATGCCCCGCGACCAAGCCGCGGCCACCGCAGTGCATCGCGACAGTTAAGAGCGCTTCTCTCGCACGACCTCGGTCGGTGCCTTGTCGTCACGGATGCGTACGAAGCGCGGGTGGCGCAGCTTGCCCTCCGACGTCCACTCCATGAACGCGGTGTCGACCACGATCTCGGGCGGCACCCAATGCGCGCCCTTCTTGGGCAGCCCCGTGCCTTTGGTGAACGGCGGCGCGTCGATCTCCTTGGCCACCAACTCGCCGTGCAGGCTCGCCAACAACTTCATGTCGAACCCGGTGCCGAGCTTGCCCGCGTACACGAAGTTGTCGCCGTCGTAGTAGCCGATGAGCAGCGCGCCGAACCCGATGCGCTGGCCGCTCGGGTCGGTGAAGCCGCCGACGACGAACTCCTGCGACGCGTCGCACTTCATCTTCAGCCACGCGCGCGACCGCTTGTGTTCGTAGACCGAGTCGCGCCGCTTGGCCATCACGCCTTCCCAACCCTCGCGACACGCGCGCGCGTACGCAGCGATCCCGTCCTCGTCGAGTGGTTCGACGAGGAGCAGCGGATCGTTCCACTCGAAGTGTTCGCGCAGCAGCTCTTTGCGTTTGACGAGCGCCAGCGGGGTGACGTCGTGGCCTTCGAGGCGCAGCACGTCGAACACCGCGTACTGCGCGTCGGTTTCTCCCGCGCGGCGCGGGCCGCCCGACTTGTGCGCGCCCCACACCACTTCGCCGTCGAGCACGAAGTCGTCGAGGGGCTGAGCGACGAGCGCGGCCTCGATCTCGGGGTGGCGATGGCGGATGCGGTTGCGGGTGAGCATGGTCGCCTCGCCGTCCTTCACGAAGGCAAGAAACCGAAAGCCGTCGAGCTTGCGTTCGAACAACCAGTCGGCGTCGTCGAAGCGGGCGTCGGTGAGCGTCGCTTTCATCGGCTCAATCCAGTCCATCCCTCCATTCTTGGCGGGTTGGCGCCGGAATAGACCACGATGGACCGATGCAAGCCGCGGTCCTCAGTGCACACCCGCCCGAACTCGAAGTCGTCGAACTGCCCGAGCCCGACCCGGGCCCCGGTGAGGTCGGGCTGCGCGTGACGGGCTGTGGCATCTGCGGCAGCGACCTGCACGTGGCCGCCAACATCGGCGGCCCGGGAACCGTCCTCGGCCACGAGATCGCCGGAGTGGTCGACGAACTCGGCAGCGACGTCACCGGTGTGCGGGTCGGCGACGTGGTCGCGGTGCGCCCGCTCGTCGGCTGCGGCGTGTGCCAGTACTGCCGGGCCGGGCGCCAGGACCACTGCGCCAAGTTCGCGTTGATCGGTATGCAACGGCCCGGTGGTTTCGCGCAGCGCACCACCGCCAGCGCGGCCGAACTCTTCGGGTTGCCTTCCGGTGTTCGCCCGCAAGACCACGCAGTGATCGAACCGTTCGCGGTGGCGCGCCGGGCGTTGCGCCGCGTGGCCGTCACCCCGGGCGAGTTCGTGATCGTGCTCGGCGCCGGCCCTATCGGGCTCGCGATTACGCACTGGGCCCGCGCCCTCGGCGCCGGCAAGATCGTGGTGAGCGATCCGCTCGCGCACCGCCGCGCCCTCGCCCTCGAACTCGGGGCCGACGCCGCCGTCGAACCGGGCGAGGTCGCCGACGCCGCAGGCGACGGCGCGCCCGTCGTCGTCGAGTGCACGGGCAAGCCCCGGCTGCTCGACCACGCGATGCAACTGGCCGCGGTCGACGGGCGCGTCGGCGTGGTCGGCGTGTGCATGGCCCACGACTCGTTCCTGCCGTGGTGGGGCCTGAACAAGGAACTCGACATCCGCTTCAGCCTCTATTACGGCCGAGACGACTTCACCGACACGATCGAAGCGTTCGACGATGGGCGCCTACGGCCCGACGGCCTCGTCACCGAGACAATCGACCTCGCGGCGCTGCCCGAACGCTTCGCCCGTCTCGCGTCTGATTCCGACGCCGGCAAAGTGATCGTCACCCCCTAGCCCCCGTCCCGAACTGGGAACGCCTCGTGTCGTCTGGCGACATCAGCCGCCCCCGGTTCACGGCCACGTGCGGTCAGGACGACGGCAGCGGCGAGCGTCCGTGGCTTGCGCGCAGTGCCGCGTCGAGCAACTCGTCGCGAAACTGCGGGTGCGCGATCGCGGCGAGCGCCTGCCCGCGCTGGTGCACGGTGAGGCCCTGCAACGACGCCGACCCGTACTCGGTGATCACGACGTCGACCTGATGGCGCGGCGTGGTGATCACGGTTCCCGCCGGGAACCACGGCACGATCCGCGACCGCAACTCACCACCGATCGTGATGGTCGAGGCCAGGCAGATGATCGAGCACGAGTCGAGCCCGAGCGCGGGCCCGGCCACGAAGTCTTCGTGGCCGCCGATGCCTGAGAACTGGGCACCGTTGATCGTGTCGGCCACGACCTGACCGTGGATGTCGAGCGCCAACGCGCTGTTGATGGTGACGCATCGACGGTTTCGAGCGATCGTCTCGGGCGAGTTCACCATGTCGACGGGCAGGAACGCCACGCTGCTGTTCCCGTCGAGCCACTCGTACAACGCCGCGGTGCCCGCCGCGAACGTGGCGACCGACACGCCGTCGAACTGCCCTTTGCGGTTGGTCACCTTGCCCGACTCGTGCAACCGCATGAGGCCGGTGGTGAACATTTCGGAGTGCACGCCGTAATCGCCGCCGTCGGCGTCGGCCAGTAGGCCGGCGACGACGGAAGGTACCGAGCCGATTCCCGTCTGCAGCGTCGCCCCCTCGGGCACGAAGTCCTGCACGTGCTCGGCGATGGCGCGATCGGCGTCGGTCGGCGGCGCGTCGGCAATCTCGATCGGCTTGGCGTCGCTCTCGACCAGGACGTCGATTTCGTCGACGTGCAGACGATGCAAGTGCTCGGGCTCCATCCCGAACGTGCGCGGAAAATGGTCCGACACCTCGACCACAACGAGGCGGTCGGGATCCGCGGCGGCTGCGTGCAACTCGGCGACGGTGGCGCCCGCGTGCAACGACAAGCTGCAGAACCCGTCGGCATCGGGACGCGCCGCGGCCGTAGCCACGACGCGCGGCTTGGCCTCGGCCATCAACGGGATGCCGCGGCGGAAGTCAGCCGGCGTAAAGCTGATGTTCGCGCCGGTGTCGCGCAGCGACCGTTCGAGCGGGCCGTAGAAGCCGCTGAGGTAATGCACGTTGGGATGGGCGAACACGTCGGACAACACGGACAGCAGCGAACCGATGATGCGCAGCTCGTCCCAGTCCGTACGGCGACCGAGCGCCTCGATGAAAGACGGCGGCTGACCCGGGCCCAACGGAACGCAGAGGACGTCCGTAGTGCGAAGTTCGGCGGCGGCTTCGTCGGCGGTGAGCGTGCGCATCGGTAACTCCTACCCCGAGACGCGACCGCATGCGTTCGCGATTTCTTTCGACGTCGAAGCTCTGACTGGTAAACCGTTCGCCATGCCGAGCTCAACCGACATCTGGGAAGTGCTCTCCACGGCGCGGACGATCCGACGGTTCAGCGATGAACCGGTCGACGACGCGACCCTCACCCGCTGCCTGGAAGCGGCGACGTGGGCGCCCAACGGGGCCAACGCGCAAGCGTGGCGCTTCGTGGTTCTGCGCTCGCCCGAACAACGCGCCGCGGTGGGCGAAGCCGCACGCAAAGCGTTGGTCGAGGTGATCGAACCCGTCTACGGCATGAGCCGTCCCGCCGACGACGACACCAGCCGCTTCGCCCGCAACAACCGCGCCACCTACGAGCTGCATGACCGCGCCGGCGAACGCACCTCGGTGTTGTTCTGCACGTACAAGTACGAGACCGCGTCGGAAATCCTGCTCGGCGGATCGATCTATCCCGCGATGCAGAACTTCCTGCTCGCGGCGCGGGCGCAGGGCCTCGGCACCTGCATCACGAGTTGGGCGTCGTACGGAGGCGAGAAGCTGTTGCGCGACGCGGTGGGCATTCCCGACGAGTGGTTGCTCGCGGGCCACGTCGTACTCGGCTGGCCCCGGGGCAAGCACGGCCCGATGCGCCGCCGTCCCCTCGGTGACGTCGTGGACCTCGACCACTGGGACCAACCAGCGGTCGCGCTTGCCGGCGAACGCACGCCGGGCACCGACTTCGACGTGCTG
>JBEEFT010000066.1:0-9014 GCA_041166225.1 Actinomycetota bacterium
TGTCGACCAGTTCGAGCGCGTAACCCGCGGGCGGGATCAGCCGCTGCTCGAGGCCGCGCGGCGTGCCGATGAACGTGACCCCGGCCGACGGGTCGAGCGCGCGTACCGCGTCAGCCGTAGCGAGGCCCGGATAGATGTGGCCACCGGTCCCGCCGGCGGCGACCACGATCGACGTCACGACCCGGTTTCGAACGGGCGACCCTCTTCGACCCACTTGTTCGTGCCGCCGGCGACCGACACCGCGTCGATCCCCGCGCCGCGCAGGGCGGTGGCCGCGTTGAGCGAACGGGCGCCCGCCGCGCAGACCACCCACACCGGGCGATCGGCCGGAACCTCGTCGACGCGGGCACCCAACTCGTCGAGCGGGATCAGTACGACTCCCGGTATGTGCTTCTCCGCGTACTCCTCGGCCCGCCGGACATCGAGGACATACGCGCCCGAATCCAAAGCTCCCGCCAAGTCTTCGGTGCTTACCTCGGGTGCGGGGGGAGGATTGGTCTGATTCGCGCTCACATCGCAAACGCTACCCAAGCCGCTCGGCCGGACTACTCAACGCGTAGTCATTCAGATCCCAAAAATGACCCAACAGACGGATGGTGAATCCGGATCGAACACCGGAGGATGCATGCATGCCCGTGAACCGCCAAACCCGCCCGCTGCGTGCCGAAGAGCGTCTCATTCGTGAGCACATGAACCTCGTCGGTTACGCCGTATCCCAGCTTGCTACTCGGATCCCGCGCCACGTCAATCGTGACGACCTGGAGTCCGCCGGCCTCACCGCCCTCGCCGCCGCCGCTCGCGGTTTCGACCCCGAGCGCGGTGTCCGCTTCGACCGCTACGCCAACACCCGCATCAAGGGCGCGCTGCTCGACGAGCTGCGTCGTGCCGACTGGGCCACCCGCTCAGTGCGCGCTCGCGCCCGCCAGGTTGCCGCCGTCACCGAGAAGCTGACGCCGGTGCTGGGCCGCAGCCCGATGCCCGTCGAGATCGCCGGTGCACTGGGGTGGGACCCCCGTGAAGTGATCGAAGTCGCCGACAACGTCAACCGCGCCGTGGTGCTGACCTTCGACGGGATGACCGCCGACGGCACGACCATCGGCGAGACCATCGCCTCGGACGACCTCACCCCTGAGCTCGCGATCGAGGAGAACGAGCGTCGTGGCTACTTGGTCGACGCCGTCGCTGCTCTGCCCGAGCGTCTGCGCCAGGTGATCATCGGCTCGTTCCTCGAGGACAAGACGATGGCGTCACTCGCCGACGAAATCGGCGTCACCGAGAGCCGTATCTCGCAGATGCGCACCGAAGCGCTCGCGCTGCTCAAGGTCGGCCTCGAAGAGTTGCTGTCGCCCGACGAAGCGCAAGTAGTCGCCGACGACACCAAGGCCCGGCGCCCGCACCCCAACGCCGTGCGCGCCGAGGCTCGCCGCAACGCGTACCGCAAGGCCGTCGCCGATCGCTCCACCTCCAACGAGCGGGTCAGCACCCGCAGCCTCGCCTCTTTGCTGAGTTAACGAACTAACTCGCAACGCTCTCGCGAAGCCCTGCCTCCAGCGATGGGGGCAGGGCTTTTGAGTGCACGATCGCAACGCGCTTGGTGGCACGCGTGAGGGCGACGAACAGCGCCCGCAGACCAAATTTCTCGTCGTCGACGATGTCGGCCGGCTCGACCACGATCACCGAGTCGAACTCGAGGCCCTTGGCCAACACCACCGGCACCAACGCCACCGGCTGGTCCAACCCCGCCTCGTCGCGGCCGACGTCGATTCCGGCATCGGCCAGCGCGGTGGCGAGCGCGGACTCTTGAGCCGGCGCACACACGATCGCGAGCGTGCCGCCCCGGGCCTGCTCGGCGCGCACCGCGTCGACGACGGCGGCGGGCACCGCCGCGGTGGCCACGACGCGCGGCGGCTGCCCACCGGGACGGGCCGAGCGGGGCATGTGCAACTCGGGGGCCGCTTCGGCCAGCACCGCGGCGGCCACGTCCATGATCGCTCCGGGTGTGCGGTAGTTCACCGTGAGTTCGACCAGACGCGCTTCGTGGCCGATCGACGGCAGGTGCGCGAGCACCTGGTCCCACGACGTCGGCGCCCAGTGGCCGCTGGCCTGGGCGATATCGCCGACGATCGTCATCGACCCCAGCGACCGGCGCGCGAGCACCCGCAGCTGCATGGGCGACAGGTCTTGCGCTTCGTCGACCACGACGTGGCCGTACTGGCGGATCTCGTCTTCCGACGAAGAGCCGCGCGGCACGGCGCGGCCCAGGTGAATGCGCAACTCGTCGATCAAGGCGAGATCGGCCGACGTCCACGGGACGTCGAGGAACGTCTCGCTACGGGGCCGCACCAACAGGTCGGCCTCGTCGTCGCTGAGCACGTTGCGCCCGGCGAGGCGCACCAGCGCCTTGGCGCCGAGCAGGTCGTGTAGCAGTTCCTCGGGCGAGATCAGCGGCCACATCCGGTCGATCGTGGCGACAAGCTCGGGCACGCGCGACAGGCGCGTGCGCCGCTCGCGCTCTTCGGCCTCGGCCGCTTCTCGCACGGACTCGGCGTGGTCGACGTCGTCTTCGGTGTCGGCGAGCTCGGCGAGCCGGGCCAGCGGGTCTTGGTCGTCGAGCGACGGGCGCAGCTGTTCCAATGCCCGGTCGTGGGCGCCGAGCAGCCGCTTGTAAACGAGCTGTTCGACCTGGCGGCGCCGCGCGTTGTGGGTGCCGGGCCGCCGCTTCACCTGGTTCACGATCTCGACCGACTCGTCGACGTGCAGCGTCAACGTGAACGCGCCGAACGGGATCTTGGCGTCGCGGGCCAGCGGGCGCTGCCGGTCTTTCACCGCCTGGCGCATCACCTTGATCATGCGCGCGTCGCCCTTGACCCGGGCCACGTCGCCGCGCTCGGTGCCGCGCCGGGTGACGTGGCTGTCGGGCAGGACCCGCACCAACCCGTCGACCGTGTAGAGCCCGACGCCGGTTTCGCCTAGCGACGGCAGCACCTGGTCGATGTAACGCAGGAACAGTGGGTTCGGGCCCACTACCAACACGCCTTGGCGTTCGAGCGGGAACCGGTGTGTGTAGAGCAAGTACGCGGCTCGGTGCAGCGCGACCGCGGTCTTGCCCGTGCCGGGGCCGCCCTGCACCACGAGCACGCCGTGCATCGAGCCGCGAATGACCTCGTCTTGCTCGCGCTGGACGGTGGCGACGATGTCGTGCATCCGCCCGGTGCGGTCGCGCTCGAGGGCGGCGAGCAACGCGCCAGCCCCGACCATCTCGACGTCGGACGAAGCGGGCAGCGCGTCGGCCGAGAACACCTCGTCTTCCATCGCGTCGATGTGCTGGCCGTTGCAGGCGAAGTGGCGTCGACGGGCCAGGCCCATCGGATGGCGCCCCGTGGCCCGGTAGAAGGGCTCGGCGACCGGCGCGCGCCAGTCGATGACGAGCGGGTCTTGGTTGTCGTCCCACACGCCCATACGCCCGATATAGAAGATCTCGCCCGGCAAACCCTGTTCGCTGGGGCTTTGGTCGCGGTCGATGCGGCCGAAGCAGATCGGGAGGTGGCCGACGTCGAGTTGACCCATGCGAAGCTGGGTCTGCTCGGCCATGATCTCGCGCTCGACCACCGACTGCGGGGTGACGCCGTTTTGCAACAGCACCCCGGTCAACTGCTCGGTGGCGCGTTCGCGCTGCTCCCGCAGCCGTTGGTACACCCGGTCGAGATAGGCCTGCTCTGCGACCAACTCAGGATTTGGAGCCAATGAGGCAGCCCTTCAGTGACGAAACGTGGCGAGCCATAGTACTCCTGATGCCCACTTCCTCAAGCTGCCGATGAGAGGACGATTCGCGGTGCCGCTGGCTGCGGCGGGAGGCGTGCTGGCCGCGCTGGCCCTGCCGCCGTTCCACTTGTGGTTCCTGGCGCCGGTCGGATACGCCGCACTTGCGGGCGCATTGCTCGACGCCGCCGTGAAACAGCGGCTTCGGCGCGCCTTCGTGTTCTTCGTCGCGTTTTTCGCGATCGGACTCGCCTGGATGGTCGAGTTCTCACTGCCCGGCGCAGTGCTGTTGCTGCTGCTGGAAGCGGCGTTGTGCACCGCTGCCGTGGTGGTGCTGCCCCGGAGCCGGGGCGCGTCGCTGGTCGCTCTGCCCGCCGTCGTCACGCTGGGTGAGGCCTTCCGATACCGGTTTCCGTTCGGGGGTTTGCCGATGTCGGGCGCCGCGTTAGGACAGGTCGACGGGCCGTTTTTGCCACTGGCACGGATCGCCGGCGACTTCGCGCTCGTGTTCGCGGCCGCGTGCGTCGGGTCGGTGCTGTGCGCGGTAGTCGTGGGGCTGCGCGTCGGTGCGCCCGGCCTGCGCCGCACGGCGACCGCCGCGCTCGTACTGCTGATGCTGGTCACGGGCGCGTCGACGCTCGTGAAGGCCCCGCGGGTCACCAAACAGATCAAGGTCGCCTACGCGCAGGGCGGCGGCGTGCGGGGGTTGCGAGCGATCGACAACAACGTCGACGACGTCTACGGCAATCAACTGGCGGCCACCGCCAAGCTGCACCAACACGTCGATCTGGTGGTGTGGCCCGAAGACGTGATCGACATCCCCGACTCGATCGCCGACGATCCGATCCGCCTCGAAGTGGGCCAACTCGCAGCCGAGCGCCGCACCACGATCGTGGCCGGGGTGGTCGAGGATTTCCGGTCGGACCGGTTCAAGAACGCTGCGGTCGCCTTCGACCGCAGCGGCAAGATCGTCGACCGTTACGACAAGGTCCACCGGGTGCCCTTCGGCGAGTACGTGCCGTTTCGCAGCCTTGTGTCCAAGCTCGCCGACCTGTCGGCGGTGCCCCGCGACGCGTTTCCGGGGCGCGGGCCCGGTCTGTTGTTGACGCGCCACGTCGAACTCGGCGTCGTGATCTCCTACGAGGTGTTCTTCGCCGACCGGGCGCGGGCCGCGATTCGCGCCGGGGGTGAGATCCTGCTCGTGCCCACGAACGCGTCGTCGTTCAAGGGTCGGCAGGTGCCGGCGCAGGAAATCGGTGCCGCCCGCCTGCGAGCGGTGGAGACGGGCCGCGACGTCGTGCAAGCCGCGCCGACAGGCCACAGCGCGTTCGTCGATGCGCACGGAAACACGTCAAAGGTGTCGAAACTCGGCGTGTCCGCGGTGGGCGTGCAGACGTTGCACCGGCGGCGGCGCCTCACGCCGTTCGACCGTTACGGCGACCGCCCGATGATCGGTTGGGTGCTGTTCGTGCTGGTCGCAGCGGCTGTTCTTGACCGTTCAGTCAAGGCGACCAAGTAGAGTCTTCCCGCCATGGATGCGCAGCCTTCCGACGCGCGTCTGCGCATCGCCTTCCTGATTTACCGCGGTAACCCCTACTCGGGAGGCCAGGGCGTTTACACCCGATACCTCACGAAAGCGCTCGTCGACCTGGGTCACGACGTCGAGGTGTTCAGCGGCCCGCCCTATCCGGTGCTCGACGAGGGCGTGAAGTTCACGCCGGTCCCGTCGCTCGACCTTTACCGCGAACCGGACCCATTCCGGGTGCCGTGGCCGTGGGAGTTCAAGTCGCTGATCGACGTCGAGGAATTCCTGATCATGGCCAGCGGCGGATTCCCTGAACCCCGCACTTGGAGCCACCGCATCCGACGGGTGTTGCAACACCGCGTCGGCGACTTCGACGTCATCCACGACAACCAGTGCCTGGGTTCCGGCCTGCTCGGCGTGGTCAAAGACGGCTGGCCGTTGCTCACCACGCTGCACCACCCGATCACGGTCGACCGTGACCTCGACCTGTCGCATACGAAGAACCCGTACCGCCTGCTCACGCTGAAGCGCTGGTACGGCTTTCTCGGGATGCAAAAGCGCGTGTCGCGCCAGCTGCCGCGGCTGATCACGGTGTCGAGTTCGTCCAAGCGCGACATCACCGCGCAGATGGGCGTGCCCGCCGACAAGATGGGCGTGGTCGCGGTCGGTGTCGACCACATCCGGTTCCGGCGCCTGCCCCACGTCAAGAAAGTGCCGGGTCGTTTGATGACCACGGCGTCGGCCGACGTGCCGCTCAAGGGTTTGATGCCGCTGCTCGAGGCGGTCGCCAAGGTGAAGACCGAACGCGACGTCACGCTCACGCTGGTCGGCAAGCCGCGGTCGGGTTCGAAGGTCGCGCAGCGCGTGGCCGAACTCGGCCTGCAAGACGTGGTGCAGTTCAACACCGGCATCAGCGACGACCGCATGGTCGAGTTGTTCAACGAGGCCGAAGTGGCTGTCGTGCCGTCGCTGTACGAAGGGTTCTCGCTGCCCGCGGTCGAAGCGATGGCGTGCTCGACGGCGCTGGTCGCTACCACCGGTGGTGCGCTCCCCGAGGTCGTCGGCACCGACGGCACCACCGGAATCTTGGTCCCGCCGAACGACCCGGGCGCGTTGGCCGCCGCGATCATCCGCGTGCTCGACGACAAGAAGCTGCGCGAGTCGCTCGAACGCAACGGACGCAAGCGGGTCGAGAGCATGTTCACCTGGAAGGCGTGCGCCGAGGGCACCGTGCGCGAATACCGAGAGGTTCTTGTTAATGCTCACCGTTGACTACGACCGTCTCGGCGTAAAGCCGGGCGACTACCTGCTCGACATGGGCTGCGGCGCCGGTCGTCACGCCTATGAGGCCGTGCGGCGCGGGGCGCGGGTCGTCGCGCTCGACGCCGACGACGTCGAAGTCAAGACCACCGCAGGCCTGATGCTGGCGATGGACGAAGCCGGCGAGGTCGGCGAAGGCGGCGTGGGCACCACCGCGGTGGGCAACGCGTTGAAGCTGCCGTTCCACGACGGCGCCTTCGACCGCGTGATCGCCAGTGAGATCCTCGAGCACATCCCGCCCGACACGATCGCGATCGAAGAACTGGCGCGGGTCACCCGCGTGGGCGGCACGCTCGGCATCACCGTGCCGCGTTGGGGCCCCGAGTTGGTCAACTGGGCGCTGAGCGACGAGTACCACAACCAACCGGGCGGCCACATCCGCATCTACCGCCAGGGCGTGTTGGAACAACGCATCAAAGACGCGGGGCTTACCGTCACCGGCGCCGCGCATACCCACGGTCTGCACAGCCCGTACTGGTGGCTCAAGTGCGCGGTCGGTGTGCAGAACGACTCGCATCCACTGGTCAAGGCGTACCACCGGTTGTTGACGTGGCAGATCACCGACAACCCGCTGCCCTTGCGCCTGGCCGAAGCGGCGACCGCGCCGTTCATCGGCAAGAGCCTCGTGATCTACGCGAGAAAAGATGCTTAGCGCCGCCGAGCGGAAGCAGACGATCGAGTCGATCGCCGCGCTTCAACTCGACAACGGGATGATCGAGTGGTTCCCGGGCGGTCACGCCGATCCGTGGAATCACGTGGAGACGGCGATGGCGCTCGCGATCGGCGGCTACCGCGATCAGGCCGACGCCGCCTACCACTGGCTCGCCGGTTTGCAGCACGACGACGGGTCGTGGTGCAGCTACTACCTGGCCGGCGACGCGATCGAAGACCCCCGCCGCGACACCAACGTCACGCTCTACGTCGCCACCGGGCTGTGGCACCACTTGCGCATGTTCGAAGACACCGCGTTCATCGGCGAGATGTTCCCGATGGTGCGAGGCGCGGTTGAGTTTGCGCTGAGCCTGCAAGAGCCGGGCGGCGAGCTGCTGTGGTCGCTTGAGCCCGAAGACTCGCCCCACCGCTACGCACTGTTGACGGGCTCGTCGTCGGCGGCGTTCTCTTTGCGCTGCGCGATCGGCCTGGCCAACCGGCTCGGCATCGACGTCCCCGAATGGGAACTCGCAGCTGGACGTCTTGCGTTCACGCTCGCGAACCGTCCCAATGCCTTCGAGCCCAAAGAGCCATGGGCGATGGACTGGTACTACCCCGTGTTGTGCGGCGCGCTCACCGGCGGCCGCGGCCGCGCCCGCCTCGCCGAGCGCTTCGAAGAGTTCACGCGTGACCGGCGCGGCGTGCGTTGCGTGAGCGATCAACCCTGGATCACCGCGGCCGAAACCGCTGAGTGCTCCTTGTCGCACCTCGCCGTCGGCCAGCGCGACACCGCCGAGTGGCTGCTCGAGTGCACTCGCTTCCTGCGCGACGACGACGGCTCCTACTGGACCGGCCTCGCGCTCAAAGAGAACGTGCACTTCCCCGCCGACGAGCGCTCGGCCTACACCGCCGCTGCCGTGATCCTCGCCGACGACGCCCTCAAGGAAGAGTCGCCCGCCTGGGACGTCTTCGTCGCCGACCCCGCACTCCCCGCGTACGCCCCCGTCCCCAGCAACGACCCCGCCCGCCTCGCGCTGTAGGCCGGCCCAGCGCCGCCCCGCTGCCCCGGCGCCCGCCGCGCCAACCGGGGTGCCCCGTTGCCCCGTTGCCTTCTTCTGCCGACGTCTAAGCGACAACCGCAAAGTCCGGCCCCGCCCAGCCTGCCAGCCGGCGCCAACCGCAGAGTCCGGCGCAGCCCGGCGCGCCACACCGTCGCCCTTTTCTGCCGACGTCTAAGCGACAAATACCGACAGGGCGCGGGTCGGCGTCGGCAAACGCGAGCGTCAGGTGTTCGCCAGGCGCTCAGGCTGTTCGGCGAGAGTTCAGTTGTTCGGCGGACGCTCAGTCCGCGGCGAGCGGTCCATCCGTGTACATCCACGCGTCGCGGCAGCGGCCGCTCGCGATGAACAGGTCCAGTCGCTCGTCGAAGGATTTGTCGCCCGTCAGCACGCGCTCGAACACCGCGACGCGCCCGCGCATCGACTGTTCAGTTGTGCGCGGCATCGCGTTGAACGCGTAGACACCCCGGCTCACTTTCGTCAGACGGCGGCGCCCGACCTCGCAGCGCAGTGCGTCGGCCACGGTCTTGCCCGGCCGTCCGCGTATCCGGTAGCCCCGCGCATGAATCGCGGCGACGATTTCGCTCACGCGCATCGGGCGCCGGGCGTCCTTCAGCAGGATGCACACCACCGACCGGAGCGGATTGCCGCACAGCGCACCTTCGAAGACCGCGAGGTTCATGCGCGCATGATGCAGGCAG
>JBEEFT010000067.1:0-5790 GCA_041166225.1 Actinomycetota bacterium
TAACAACGGCGGCGCGACATCCAAAGGCGTTACCGCGAACACGATCAAAGTGGCGTGGAGGCTCCCCGCAGACAATGGCTCTGCCGCGGCCGTGCAGTCCGCCGCCGGCGACGGCATCGATATCTCCGACAGCAAAGACGACATCGTCCGCACGATCCAAGGCCTCACGGAATTCATCAACACGCACTTCCAGTTGTACGGACGCAAGATCGCGATCGACGTATTCGACGGCCGTGGTGTCGGTGCCGACGAAGTGCAAGGCGCAGGCCAAGACGGTGCGAACGCTGACGCGGTCACGGTCGCTGATCAGAAGGGTGCCTTCATCGAGCCGTCGGCGGGGACCGCGCCCTACACCGACGCGCTCGCGCGTCGCGGCGTCGTCAGTATTGGCGTCAATTACCTCTCCGAGGAGTGGTACACGGAACGTCATCCGTACGTGTGGACGGGCGTCAGCTGCACGCAGACCGTGAAGATGCTCGCCGAGTACGCGAACAAGCGGCTGTTCGGTGGAACAGCGGATCATGCAGGTGACGGCCTGCGGGGCAACGCCCGCAAGATTGCCGTGGTCGCACCGGAGAACTCGTACTACCAGGACTGCGTGAAGACGCTCGTCGCTGATCTGGCCAAGGAACACAACACGCTGGCCGACAGCCTCAGTTACGCGCTCGACATCAACACGATCTCGCAGGACTCGTCGTCGATCATCGCCCGCCTCTCAGCCGACCACATCACGAGCGTGCTGATGGTGACCGACCCCGTTTCGCCGCTCTTCTTCACGGCCAAGGCAACACAGCAGCGTTACAACCCGGAATGGATTCTCACCGGCACCGCGGCGACCGACACCGACGTCATCGCGCAGCAGTACGACCAGGGTCAGTGGCAACACTGTTTCGGGTTGCGGACGTTCTTCGCGGACCGCGGCCGCGAGCAAACCGACGCGTACGCCGCCTTCAAGGCGGCGCGCCCCGATCAAGAACCCGCAGGCCTCGCGCTCTACGGCATCTATCAGCGGTTGTTGCAGATGGCTATCGGTTTGCAGTTGGCCGGTCCGCACCTCACGCCGGCCACCTTCGGCGCCGGGATGCAGGCGTACACCGGAGGCACCGGCTTCTTCGGCACGCTGCGGGGACGAGCCGGATTGCACACGCTGCAAACCGACGCGGATGAGGTGTATTACGACCCGAACGCGGTGTCGTCGTTCAATGGCGCGCACGGTGCGTATGTCTCCACGACGCCGCACTACGAACTCGGACAGTGGCCGCGAGAAAAGCCGAAGGCGCGAAATTGAGCCGGCTCAGGACATTGTCGACCGGCGTCCAGGTCGCAGTTATCGGCACGTTGTTGGTCGCCTTCGGCACCGTTGTCGCGCCACGGGCGCTGCCGCCGGGCGTCGTCGTGCAAGGCGCGGTGTTCGGTGCGACGTCAGGTTTGCTCGCCGTCGGCCTCGTGCTTACGTATCAGGCGACCAAAGTCGTCAACTTCGCGCACGGCGCGGTGGGCAGTGTGGCCGGCGCGCTCGGGGTGTCGCTGTATTTCGGACCGCACTGGCCGTGGTGGGCGGCGGTCATCGTCGGTGTCGTTGCCGGTGCTGTCGTAGGCGCGCTGGTTGATCGGCTCGTGGTGCGCCGCTTTGCCGACGCGCCGCGGCTCACCCTCACTGTCGCGACGATTGGCCTAGCCCAGCTATTGGGCGGACTGTCGCTGCTGATCCCAAGTTGGCTCCACGCGCCGCAGTTGATCGGTGCGTTCGACACGGGCCTGTCCAAAGTGTCGTTCCGGCTGCATCCAGTGTTGTTCACCGGCAACGAGCTGCTGATGGTGGCAGTAGTGCCCGTCGCGTTAATCAGTCTGGGTTGGTTCTTGCAGCGCACCGACGCAGGCATCGCAGTCCGCGCCGCGTCGGAACAGCGCGACCGCGCCCGGCTGCTCGGCGTGCCGGTGCGCCAGCTGTCCACGATCGTGTGGTCGAGTGCAGGCGCGCTCGCCGCGATCACCGTGTTACTAACGGCGCCCGGCCAAGGGCTCACGAGCAATCTGGGCGCCGCGCCGCTCGTGCTTCTTCCCGCGCTCGCCGCGGCTGTGGTCGCCGGCATGCGTTCGATCTCGGTTGCGTTCGTGGCCGCGGTTGCCCTCGGCGTTGTCGACGCGCTCGTTCGCTGGCATATCGACACGAAGTCCGTCACCACTGTCGTGTTCCTGCTGGTGATCGTGGCCGCGTTGTTGCTGCGCCAGGGCTCGCTTGGCCGCGACGAGGTAGGCGAGTCGTCCCTCACTGCTGGCGGCCCGTCGGGTGGTACGACGTGGCCGCAGGTGCGGCACCACCCCACGGTGCGCGGCATCCGGCTGGCGTTCTTCGCGCTCGTCGCTGTGGTCCTGCTCGCCGCGCCTCTCGTGTTGTCGACGACCGACGTGTTCGTCTTCTCCGCCGGCGTGGTCTACGCGATGGTCGTCGTATCTATCGTGGCGCTCACCGGCTGGGGTGGCCAGATCAGCCTCGGTCAATTCGCGCTTGCCGGCGTCGGCGGCGTCGTCGCCTCAAACGTCGTGCTCCGTTACAACCTCGACCTGTTCTGGGCGCTCGGGCTCGCGGGGCTCGCGGGCGGCGCGATCGCTGCTGCGATCGGTTTGCCGGCGTTACGCATACGCGGGCCGTTCTTGGCCGTCACGACGCTGGCCTTCGCAGTGGCCGCCGACTCCTGGGCGTTGAACCCGACCGTCTTTCCGAAGTGGCTGCCCTTCTCGGTGGACCGTCCGGTCTTGCTGCGTGAAGTCGACCTGGGGTCGGAGACGGCGTACGCCTATCTGTTGTTGGCGTTCCTCGCCGTCACGATGCTGGTGCTGGCCGGCCTACGACGCGGTCGCCCAGGCCGCAGCATCATCGCCGTGCGCGACAACCCCCGCGCCTCCGCAGCACTCGCTGTTTCCTCCACCCGCACGACATTGTTGACGTTCGTCGTAGCCGGTGTTGTAGCCGGCGTCGCGGGCGGGCTGCACGTGCACCTCATCGGTGGGTTGAGCAACCACACGTATCCACCCGCGATCAGTTTGGTCCTGTTTTCGATGGCCGTGATCGGCGGGATCGAGTCGATGCCGGGAGCGATCTCAGGGGTCGTGGCCATCCAAGTGCTCGGTCGCCTGCTGCCGCGGTACCAGCTGTTGCTGACGGGCGTCGGCATGTTGGTGCTGCTCATGCTCGTGCCCGGCGGACTGGGGCAGCTCGGTCGGCTCGTACGCGATCGGTTGCTGCAACGCTTCGTGCCACCCGACGCGTTGGCCGACGTGGACAACGCGACACCAGCGGAGGGCGACGCGCCGGTCGTATCGGCCGGTCCGCCCGCCGGCTTGCTGCGCTGCGACGCCGTCGAAGCCTCGTACGGCACGTTGCAGGTGCTGTTCGGCGTGAACCTTGGCGTCGACGAGGGCGAAGTTGTCGCCCTCCTCGGCACGAACGGCGCCGGCAAGTCGAGCGTGTTGCGCGCCATCACGGGGCTGTTGCCCGCGCACGGCGGCGACGTGTGGTTCGAGGGCGAACGTCTGACGGGCCGATCGGTGGAAGCCATCGCGCGTTCGGGCGTCGCGATGGTGCCCGGCGGTCGCGGCGTCTTCCCTGGGTTGACCGTCGACGAGAACTTGCGCGTCGCGGCATGGTCGTTTCGAAAAGACGCGGCGACGGTGCAGCAGCGACGCAGCGAAGTGCTCGAGCAATTTCCGGTTCTTCGCGAACGCCTCACGCAAGCGGCCGGAAGCTTGTCGGGCGGTGAACAGCAAATGCTCGCACTCGCGCAAGCGTTCCTCGGTCGACCACGCCTGTTACTCATCGACGAGTTGTCTCTCGGCCTCGCGCCGACCGTCGTTGCCGGGCTCCTCGACGCGGTGCGGGCCCAAGTCGCTTCCGGCGTCACGGTTGTGCTCGTCGAGCAGTCGGTAAACGTGGCGCTGACCGTCGCCGAACGGGCCGTGTTTCTCGAGAAGGGCGAGGTTCGCTTCAGCGGGCCAACGGCCGAATTGCTCGACCGACCCGACGTGTTGCACGCCGTGTTCCTCCCGGGAGCAACCGACGTGCCGAAAGCGCGTGCGGCGGCCGTGACCGGAGCCGGAATGCCGCCCGTGCTCGAATGTCGCGGCCTGCAGAAGCGGTTCGGCGGGATCATCGCGGTTGACGGTGTCGACCTGAGCGTTGCGCCCGGCGAGATCGTCGGGCTCATCGGGCACAACGGCGCAGGCAAGACCACCTTGTTCGACCTGTTGTCTGGCTTTACGTCACCCGAAGAGGGCGTCGTGATGCTTGAAGGGCAAGACATTTCGGCATGCTCGCCCGCCGACCGCGCCGTGCGCGGCCTCGCCCGGTCGTTCCAAGAAGCGCGGCTATTCCCGTCGCTTAACGTGCGCGAGACGCTCGCCGTCGCACTCGATCGACACTTGCGCGGCCGCGGTGACGGCTTCGTCGCCGCCTCGCTGCACCTTCCCGCGGCGACCGCCACCGAGCGGATCGTCACGGCGCGGGTCGAAGAACTCGTCGATCAACTCGGCCTTGGTCGATACGCCGACACGCCCACGGGCAACCTGTCGACGGGGACGCGTCGCATCGTCGAACTCGCCTGCATGCTCGCCGCCGACCCGACGGTGTTGCTGCTCGACGAGCCATCGGCCGGAGTCGCCCAAGCCGAAACCGAGCACCTCGGTCCTTTGCTACGCCAGGTGCAGGAGGAGACCGGTTGCAGCATCGTGATCATCGAACACGACATGCCGTTGCTTAGCGGGCTCTGCGATGAGCTCGTCGCGCTCGAGCGCGGCGCCGTCATCACCCGCGGACGACCGGCGGACGTACTCGCGCACCCCAAGGTGATCGAGTCGTACCTCGGCACCGATCAGGCCGCAGTGCAACGCTCGGGACGACGCGCCGGAGCCGGTCGCCCCAAGGCGCGCGCCGCCGTCCGTTGATCAGGGTGTGTTGCGCTCCGCCTTGATGGGATCGGCTCGTGCGGTAGGACTACGAAATGAACTCGAGGGCTCGCCGGATGTTCGAACTGGTCGAACCGATCGGTGTGATCCCGTATGCCGCCGACGACCCGAACGAGGCGATGTTCGCTCTGGGCTTCACGAACTACTGGGACACGTACTTCGCCGGGCGGGCTGCGCCGCTCGGCCGCGTTCCCGCCGAGGTCGTCGACGCGCTGTTTTACAACTTCGCTCCCGGTGAGGTGGCCCGGCACATTCCGCGGGTGTGGCGCACAACCACACCCGAAGCGGCTATCGCCGCCCGTGAGTTGGGCTGCACGAAAGCGCTACGACGGATCCTCGCCGATCACGTCGAGACGCCGGAGTTCGCGCGTGCCGCCGACCTGCTTACGAAGGCGGCCGTGAGCGCTCCGGTCGAAGGTCGTCCGATGTACGCCGCCCTGCGGTCGCTTCCGGTTCCCGACGACATCGTTGCGCGTCTCTTTCACGCGGCCTCGTTGCTGCGCGAACACCGTGGCGACGGGCACGTCACAGCACTGATGTCGGAGGGCATTGGCGGCCTGGAGGCACACGTGTTGTTCGCGCTCAGCATGGACATGCCAGCCGAGAAGTTCGGACGCATCCACCATTTGCCGACCGCACAAATCGCGGCTGTCATCGACGGCATGCGGGCTCGCGGGTTGATCGGTGACGACGGGCGGCTGAGCGAACAAGGCCGCGCCGCGCACGACCGAATCGAGTCGCGCACCGACGACCTTGCGGCGCCGCCGTACGAATGCCTTGGGCCCGCCGAGATGGACGAACTCGTGTCGAACCTCGAGCCACTTGCCG
>JBEEFT010000068.1:0-8141 GCA_041166225.1 Actinomycetota bacterium
CCGGGCCGACCACGCCGAGTTGATGCAGGGGATCGCTGCGCTCACCGAGTCGATGGCCGCGGCGCCGCGGCGCACCACCACGCGCGCCGGGCGCGAACGTTCGTCGCGCTGACGCCTCGACAATGACCGACAACCTCGGCTCGCCGTCGTTGCGGCTCGAGCGCGACGGCTCGATCGCGTGGTGCACGATCGACCGCCCGACGGCGCGCAACGCGCTCACGCCGGCCATGTACTACGGCATCAAACAGGCCGTGCGTCTCGTCAACCGTGACGCCGATCTTGCCGCATTGATCATCACCGGCACCGGCGACGTGTTCGCACCGGGCGGCGACCTCGGCGGGCGCTCCGAGGACGGCGAGAACGTGCCGCCTGAAGTGGGCATCGACGTGTTGCCGTTCATGGAAATTCGCAACAGCCGGGCACCCGTGATCGCCGCGGTGAACGGCATCTGCCAAGCGGGCGGGTTGCTGATCGCGATGCTGTCGGACATCGCGGTCGCTAGCGACCGGGCCACGTTCCGCGCTCCCGAACTGATCCGCGGCATCGTCGACGCCACGTACGCCGCGGTGCTTCCTGCGCACGTCGGAGTAGGTGTCGCTCGCGACCTGTTGCTGTCGGCGCGCTCGTTCGACGCGGTCGAGGCGCAACGGCTCGGCGTGATTTCGCGCGTCGTGGCGCATGACGACCTACGCGACGCCGCAGTAGAGGCAGCGCGTCAAGTGCTGCGCACCGGGCCCGACGCCCGAGCGCATGTGAAGCGCATGCTCAACGAGCGCTATGGCCACGTCGACTACGAGACGATGTTCTGGTCGCTCGACACCTCCGACGAACCCCGAGAAGGGATGCAGGCGTTCATGGAGAAGCGTCCGCCGCGGTGGGTCCCGCCCGACCTGGTCGACTGATGGACGGCGACGATCTCGAGCTGTTCGAGCGAGTGCTGCGGGGCGCGACGGAAACCGCCACCGGCGCTGAACTCGACCGCGCCCTCGACGCGCTCGAGTGGCGCGATGCGCTGCGGGCCGAGCCGCGCGCCGCGATCTCGGTGCTGTTCGAGCGGCAAGGCGCCGCCGGTGCTGCGTCGTCGGCCCTCGATGCGGTCGTACTCGACGCGCTCGGCCTCGACCGGGCCGGCGCGGTGGTGTGGCCCGCTCTCGGCGGCTACGACGCGCCGGGCAAATTCGCAGACGGGCGCCTGGTTGTGCGCGGCCTCGGGTCTACGGCGACGGCCGGCGGTGAAACGGTCACTGTGGTCGCGTCCGGCGACGGCGCCGAGTGGCGCGCCACAACCGTGCCAACCGTCGCGCTCACGGTGCGCAGGGTGCAAGGCCTCGACCCGGGAGCCGGCCTCGCAGAGATATCGGGCGAGATCGACGCCGGCGAGGCGACAACCGTCGGATGGGACGAGGCGGTGCGGCGCGCACGTCTCGCTTTGAGCCATGAGTTGATTGGCGCGTCGCGCTCCATGCTCGAGATGGCTCGGCTCCACGCGCTGGAACGGATTCAATTCGGCGTGCCGATCGCGTCGTTCCAGGCCGTGCGGCATCGGCTGGCCGAGACGCTCGTGGCAATCGAAGCCGCTAACGCGGCGGCCGACGCCGCGTGGCTCGACGAGTCGACGCACCACGCGGCGATTGCGAAGTCGCTCGCGGGCCGCGGCGCGCGCACCGCGGCGCGTCACTGCCAACAAGTGCTCGCCGGCATCGGCTTCACGAAGGAGCACCCTTTCCATCGGTACTTGCGACGGGTGGTCCTGCTCGACGAGTTGTTCGGTTCGTCACGGCTGCTTACGCGCGAACTGGGCGAGCAAGTGCTCGCAGCCGGCGAACTGCCGCCGCTGCTGCCGCTGTAACGAGGGGGGCCTGATGTTCACGATGCGCTTCGACATGCGCGCGCCCGGGTGCAACGCCAGCGAACGCGCCGCGCTCTACCGCGCCGCGATCGACATGGCAGCGTGGGCCGACACCCGCGGTTGCGTGTCGATCATCGTCTCGGAACACCACGCGTCCGACGACGGCTACCTGCCGTCACCGCTGCCGTTGGCGTCGGCCATGGCCGCCGTCACCTCGAACGCGCCCATCGTGATCGCGGCGGCGCTGTTGCCGCTGTACGACCCCGTCCGCCTGGCCGAAGACGTGATCGTGCTCGACCACATCAGCGAGGGCCGCGCCATGTTCGTGCTCGGCCTCGGATACCGCCCGGTCGAATACGAACTGCACGGCGTCGACTACGCGGCACGGGGCCGGATCGCCGACGAAAAGCTGCCGGCGTTCTTGGATGCGTTGCGCGGGGCGTCAACCGACGCCGCGTGCCGGATCACACCGCCGCCGTTCTCGGCCGATCGCCCGCTGGTCGCCTGGGGCGGCGCGACCGAAGCGGCGGCGCGCCGCGCCGGGCGCAACGGCGTGTCGTTCTTCGCGCAGGCCAATGTCGCGGGTTTGCGAGACGCGTATGAACAAGCGGCGACCGAAGCGGGTCACGTCCCCGGGATGACAATGTTGCCGCCGGAAGGCGCACCGTTGTCGGTGTTCGTGAACGACGACGTCGACGCCGGATGGCACGAAGTCGGCGCCGCCCTCCTCGCCGACGCGGTGCCGTATTACGACTGGAACGACGCGGCCGGCACTGCGGACATCACCGCGAGCCTTTCCAGCGCCCGTACCGTCGACGAGTTGCGCGCTGCGAACGGCAGCCATCGCGTGGTCACGACGGTCGAGGCTGAAGACATCGTGCGCACGCACGGCATGCTCGCGCTCCAACCGTTGTGCGGCGGCCTCGACCCCACCGTGGCGTGGGCTTACCTCGAGCGGGCCGCGGGCGTATCAGCCTGAGGTCTCGGCGAGATCCTTGGCCCAGCGGTAGTCGGGCTTTCCGGCGGGGGAGCGGACGACGGTTTCCACGAACAACCACTGCTTGGGCAGCTTGAATCGCGCCAGCTGCGTGCTGACGTGGTCCGACAGCTCGGCGTCACCCGCCGCTGCGCCGGCGTGCAGCTGCACGATCGCCACAACTTCCTGACCCCACTTCTCCGACGGGCGCCCGGTGACGACGACGTCGTCGACGTCGGGGTGCGACACGATGGCTGCCTCGATTTCCTCGGCGAAGATCTTCTCGCCGCCCGAGTTGATCGTGACCGAGTCGCGCCCGAGCAGGTCGATCGAACCATCGGCGCGCCACCGGGCCCGGTCGCCGGGGATCGACATGCGTTCACCGGCGACCACCGGGAACGTGCGCGCCGTCTTGTCTGCGTCACCCAGATAGCCGAGGGGAATGTCGCCGCCCGCCTTGGCCAGCCATCCGATCGTTTCCACGTCGTCGGCCGGAACGACCACGCTGAGGTCTTCGCTCACCACGATGCTGCCGGCGGCAGGCGAGAACGCGCCGGTCGACACCGGCCCGCCCTTCATGGTGACCTGCGTGCCCTGGCCGCCGCCCTCGGACGACCCGAGACCGTCGATGAGGATGAGGTTCGGCAGCACTTCGAGGAAGCGTTCCTTGATCGGTGCCGACAGCGCGCCGCCGCCCGACAGGATGATCGCGAGCGACGAGAGGTCATAACTGCCGCGCTCCATTTCCTCCACGATCGGCCGCCCGAACGCGTCGCCCACGATCTGCAGCATCTGAACCCGCTCCCGGCCGATCAGGTTGCAGATGTCGACGGGGTCGAGCCGGTCCACGACGTCTTGCACCACGACGGTGCCGCCGCCGTTGATCGCCATCCACGCGATCCAGTGACCGGCCCCGTGCATGAACGGCGCGGCTGGGCACACCACCATGCCGCCGCCTGCGGCCGCGTCGGCGGCCGCCTCGATCGACGGGAACGGCTCGCGCGTCGCCGCGTTGCGCCCGCCCATCGAGGTGCGGTGGATGTCGGCCTGGCGCCACAACACGCCCTTGGGCATGCCGGTGGTGCCGCCGGTGTAGAGGATGTAGAGGTCGTCGGGCGACCACTCGTGGGCCCACGCCGGTACGTCGGCAGCAGCGGCGGCCAACGCGTCCTCGTACCACTCCGCGCCCGGCAGCAATTCGTGCCCCGAGTCGTCGGCGATCTGGAGCAGCACGGTGAGCTCGGGCAACTCGGGCAGCACCTCGGCAAGTGTCGCGGCGAAGCCGCTGTGGAACAGGATCGCGCGGGCTTGGCTGTCGCGCAGGATGTAACGCAGCTCGTCGGCGACGTAGCGGTAGTTCACGTTGAGGGGAGCAACGCGCGCTTTGTACGCGCCGAGCATGCCCTCGAGGTATTCGTTGCCGTTGTAGGCGTAGATCGCGAGATGGTCCTGGTGCGATTCATGGGCCCCGAGGCCGGCGCGCGCTTCGGGTCGCGCGCCGAGGCCGCGAGCGTTCAGCACGTGGGCCAACTGCCGCGTGCGGCGGGTGACGTCGGCGTATGTGAAGCGGCGATCACGGAACACGATGCAGGCACGATCAGGCGCGCGCTCCGAGATCGCTTCGTGCAGCGCGGCCAGGTTGATCTGGGAAACCGTCATCGCCCGGACCTTACAAAAATCGTCGAAGTTGACATTGATATCGAGATTGACGCCTCCGGTAGCCTGGGGCCGCACGATTTTCACCGGAAGGAACACCGTGACCGACGCCGTCATCATCTCCACCGCCCGCACGCCGATTGGCTCTGCCTTCAAAGGCTCGCTGATCGACGTCGACGGCCTCGAGCTCGGCACGGCCGTGGTGGCCGAAGCCGTGCGCCGCGCCAACGTCGATCCCGCGTTGTACGACGACGTCGTGCTCGCCGAGTCGCTCTACGGCGGCGGCGACATCGCGCGCTACGCCGCGATCGAAGCGGGCATCGACCACGTACCGGGCGCGTCGACCAATCGCCACTGCGCGGCGGGCCTTACGGCGGTCACGATCGCCGCGGGGTCGATCAAGTCGGGCATGGACCGCCTCGCGGTCGCCGGTGGCGTGCAGGCGTCGTCCACGATGCCACGGGCCAAGCGCCGCGTGCCCGGCACCGACGACTGGGACGACTGGATGTCGCCGAGCCACCGCGACCGGCCCAGCGCCCCGAACCTCGACATGTCGATCACCGTTGGCTGGAACGCAGCCGTGGAAGCGAACGTGACGCGCGAAGAGATGGACGCATGGGCCCTGCGGTCGCACGAGCGCGCAGTGGCTGCGATCGACGCCGGAGCCTTCGACGACGAGATCTTCCCGATCGAGGTCACCGACCGAGACGGCAACTCCCGGTCGTTTGCCGTCGACGAGCACCCTCGCCGCGGCACCACCATGGACAAGCTCGCCGCCTTGAAACCGCTACACCCCGAGATCGAAAACTTCAGCATCACCGCAGGGAACTCGTCGGGCATGAACGACGGGGCGGCCGCAGTGGTGGTGGCCGAACGCGGCTTCGCGGAAGAACAGGGCGCCGAGGCGCTGGCCAACGTTCGGGCGTGGGCGTCGGTCGGCGTGCCGCCCGAGCGCACCGGTCTGGCGCCGACGCTGGCGATCCCGAAGGTGCTCGACCGGGCCGGGCTCACGATCCAAGACGTCGACCTGTGGGAGATAAATGAAGCGTTCGCGTCGATGTGCGTGGGCACTACGAGGATCCTGGGCATCGACGAGGACATCGTCAACGTCGTCGGTAGCGGGTGCAGCCTCGGTCATCCAATCGCGATGACCGGCGCCCGCATGATCATCTCGCTGATCCACGAACTGCGTCGCCGCGGCGGCGGTACCGGGGTCGCCGCGATGTGCGCAGGCGGCGGCATGTCCACCGCCGTCGTGCTCGACGTCCCCGCGCCGTAACGCGGCCGGTCAGGCGGTGCCGAGGTACGCCTCTTGGACCTTCGGGTCGTTGCGAACCTTCTTGGGTGGACCGGCGGCAATGAGGCGCCCGAGGTTGAGCACGAACACGGTCGACGAAAGCCGCATCACGAGGTCGATGTCGTGTTCGACGAGCAAGATCGCCATCCCCTGATCGCGCAACTGCGTGAGCACTTCGGCCAGGCGGGTGGTTTCGACCTCGTCGAGGCCCGACGCCGGTTCGTCGAGCAGCAGCACCTTGGGCCGCGTCGCCATCGCCCGGCCCAGTTCGACCAGGCGCGCTTGGCCGGTGGGCAGCGCGTCGGCCCGGCGGTGGGCGACCGTCTGCAAGCCGACTAACTCGACGATCTCGTCGGCGAACGCCTTGGCTTCGCGCAGCGCGGCCGAACGACCTTTCGCCGTGATCTCGGCCGCGGTGCGGATGTTGTCGTAGGCCGTCATCGACCCGAACACTTCGAGACGCTGGAACGTGCGGTTGAGCCCGAGCCGGGCCCGCTGCTGGGGACGGGCGTCGCTGATGTCGACACCGTCGAGTTCGACGTCGCCCGTGATCACCGGCTGCACGCCGCAGATCGCGTTGAACAGCGTGGTCTTGCCGGCGCCGTTCGGCCCAATGAGCGCGGCAATCTGACCGGCATCGACCGAGACGCTGACGTCGTCGACGGCGCGGTGCTCGCCAAATCGCACACTGATTCCGTGCGCTTCCAAAAGTGCCACTGCCGCTGACCCCCCTGAGGACTTCGGCGCCAGATTGGCTGCGAATGCCTCCTGTTACATTGACGTCGAAGTCGAATTGTATCGAAACGGGGTTCGCAGATGACGGCCGCAGACATCTACTACGACCCGTTCGACGTCACGATCGACAAAGACCCGTATCCGATCTGGCGGCGCATGCGCGACGAGGCGCCGTTGTGGTGGAACGAGAAGCACGAGTTCTTCGCGCTCACCCGATTCGACGACGTCGAGGTCGCGCTCAAAGACTTCAGTACCTACATCTCGGGCAAAGGTTCCACGCTCGACTTCATCAAGGCGAACGTCGAGATGCCACCCGGGTTGATCCTGATGGAAGACCCGCCCATTCATGATCTGCACCGCGGGTTGTTGTCGCGCGTGTTCACGCCCAAGCGCATGAACGCGCTGGAAGGAACCGTGCGCGACTTCTGTGCTCGCAGCCTCGACCCTCTCGTGGGCGCGGGTGGCTTCGACTTCATCGGCGACCTCGGTGCGATGGTGCCGATGTGGACGATCGGCATGCTGCTCGGGATCCCCGAAGAGGATCAGGTCGGCATCCGCGACCAGCTCGACGCGAGCATGCGCATCACCGAGGGTGACGACGGTCCGCAGGCCGCCAGCACGCCTGCGTTCAGCATGGACATGTTCGCGGAGTACATCGACTGGCGCGCCGACCATCCCTCCGACGATTTGATGACCGAGTTGATGACCGCCGAGTTCGAAGACGAAACCGGCACCACGCGCCGACTCACGCGCGAGGAGGTGTTGATTTACGTGCTGCTGCTCGTCGGTGCCGGCGACGAGACCACCACACGGCTCATCGGATGGATGGCCAAACTGCTCGCCGAGCACCCCGACCAGCGGCGCGAGATCGTCGCTGACCGCTCGCTCGTTGCGCCCGCGATCGAAGAGACGTTGCGCTACGAAGCGCCCTCACCGGTCCAAGCGCGCTGGGTGACCCGCGACGTCGAGCACCATGGGAACGTTGTGCCGAAGGACAGCATCATGCTGCTCGTCAACGGGTCGGCCAATCGCGACGAACGCCGGTTCCCCGACGGCGAACGCTTCGACATTCACCGCAAGACCGACCATCACTTGAGCTTCGGGTTCGGCCTCCACTTCTGCCTCGGCGCCGCGCTGGCCCGACTCGAAGGGCGCGTCGTTCTCGACGAAGTCCTGAACCGCTTTCCGGAGTGGGAGATCGACTGGGACAACGCCGAGCAAGCGCACACGCCGCACGTCCGCGGCTGGCACAAGCTGCCCGTAATCGTTTAAGCGGGAAGCGACCGCGTCGTAGCGAGCACGGCCAACGCGCCGCGCGCGCTGTCGTGCACTTCGACCTCGCCCAGCCCGCGCTGCACGTTCGCCACCGCGACCGCGGGCCCGGTGCGAACGGCGCGCACGTATCGAAGTTGTAATGACTCCAACGGACGACCCACAGGGTCGGCGGCGAGCGCCGCCTCTTCGACCACGAGCGCGAGGAACCCACCGTTGAGCGTGTTCGACGCGTTCATGAGATCGGCAGCCAGCGGCAACTCGGCGGTACCGTCGCCGGTGCGGACGCAGCCGATGCGGGCCGCGTAGGGCTGCGCCAACCGGTTCGTCGTCTGCGAAAAGCGGTTGATCATGGT
>JBEEFT010000069.1:0-7600 GCA_041166225.1 Actinomycetota bacterium
GAGGACGACGGGTCGGCGAGGCGGGGGAGCGCGGCCACGTCGGCGGCCGTGCGGACGGGGTTGGCGAACACGGGCCCGACCTCGGCCACCAACTTGACGTCGACACCCGCGGCTTGAAGCGGCGCGACGATGTCGCTGAAGATCACGGCGGCATCGACGCCGAAGCGTTTGACGGGTTGTTGTGTCACGAGTGCAGTGAGTTCGGCGCTGTGCATCACGTCGAACATCTCGTGCTCGGCCCGCACCGCGCGGTACTCGGGAAGGCACCGGCCGGCCTGGCGCATGAACCAAACGGGAATGCGGTCGGCGGGCTCGCGCCGGCAGGCACGAAGGAAGGAGTCGTTCACGGCGGGAGTGAGCGTACCGGTGCCCTCGGTGGGACTCGAACCCACACTTGGGAGATTTTAAGTCTCCTGCCTCTGCCATTGGGCTACGAGGGCCACAGCGTTTCCAGGCCCAATCCTCGCATTTACGCCTACGACGACTCGTCGCTGTCGTCATCCGGCCACGTTCGAGCGAAAGCGCCGCCACACAGCGAGCGCCGCCGCCACGGCGATCGTCGCAGCGCACTTCGCACTATGAACCGAGATATCTACAGTGATAGTGCTGAGGTGCCGGGGGCGCCTTCCCGCTCGAACGTGGCCGGAGCCCCGCCGGGACAGGCGGCGACGCAGGCGCCCGCAGCTCCGGCGCGAGCGGGGCGGGCGCGGCGCCTACATTCGGGTCATGGCTGAAGATGCTCCGACGGCGGTGGTGTGGCACAACCAACGGTGTTCGAAGAGCCGGGGCGCGTGCGACCTGCTCACCGAGCGCGGCGTCGAGTTCGAGACGCGCAACTACATCACCGAGCCGCCGACGCGGGCTGAGCTCGAGGCCGTGCTGACGATGCTCGGCGACGCCGACCCCAAGGTCATCACCCGGCTCGGCGAGGACAAGTCGAAGGCACTCGGGCTGAAGGATGCGTCGCGCGACGAACTCCTCGACGCGCTCGTGGCCAACCCCGAGTTGATCGAGCGACCGATCGTGATCAGCGGCGGCAAGGCCGTCGTGGGGCGCCCACCCGAGCTCGTGCTCGGGCTGTTCAACTCGACCACGTAGCGATGCGCCTCGTCGTCGCGCAGTGCACCGTCACGTATACCGGACGGCTGTCGGCGGTGCTGCCGTCGGGGGTGCGCCTGGTGATGGTGAAGTCCGACGGGTGTGTCGCCATTCACGCCGACTCCGGGGCGTACAAGCCGTTGAACTGGATGATGGCGCCGAACCACGTGCAGGAGTCCGACACGCAGTGGGTAGTGACGAACTCGAAGGGCGAGACGCTCGTCATCGACTTCGAAGAGGTGTTCTCCGACAGCGCGCACGACATGGCGGTCGGGCCCGGCCTCGTGAAGGACGGGGTCGAACACGCGCTGCGCGACCTGATCGCGGCGTCGCCCATCTGCATCGAAACCGACTTGGAGTTCGTGCGCCGTGAATACCCGACGCCGATCGGTCCGGTCGACCTGGTGTTCAAGCACGTCGACGGCACGACCGTGGTCGTCGAGGTGAAACGTCGCGGGGAAATCGACGGCGTCGAACAACTGGCGCGCTACATGGAGTTCTTCGAGAAGGACGCGCGCCTGCGGCCGGTGCGCGGGGTGTTCGCGGCGCAGAAGGTGAGCCCGCAGGCGCGAACCCTCGCCGCCGAGCGCGGGCTGGGGTGGGTTGAAGTCGACTACGACGCGCTAAAGAGCGGCAGCTTCGAGAACACTCTCTTCTAAATCGCCGAGGGCGTGGTAGCCCTCGAGGATCTCAGCGCCGTTGCGGCGCGACGACAGCGCGTGCTTCAACTCGTTGTACTGCGTCTGCAAGTTGGCGATGCGGTTGGCTCCGAGCGAGTTCTCGACGGCGCGGTCCCACACCTTGCCGACGATGTCGGTGCCCGCGTATTTCTTGCCGCTCTCGCCGATGAACGTGCGGTCGCGCATCTCGGTGAGCGTGGTCTTGAGGTACTCGACGTGCGGCGTTTCGTCAGCCCGGATGTAAGACACGAGCTTGGCCGCTTCCCCGTCGCCCGCGGTGAGGTCGGTGTCGGCCAGCACTTCTTCGGCCCACGCGAAAATGTGGAAGGCACTGATCTCGATTAGCAACAGGCTCGTCATCCGCTGAATGAGCGACTCGAGATCAGCGTTGATGTCGGGCAGCATGCGATCAGCGTTGAGTTGCGACAGCACGCCGGTGGTTTTCTGCTTTGTGTTGGCGCCGGCACCGATGCCCATGCGGGCCAGCATCACCTGCGTCTGGTCTTCGTTGACGGGCCGCTCGAACGCGATGTCGCGCGCCGCGAACCACATCTGCTTGTGACCGCCCTCGTCTTCGTAACCGGCTTCGTCGCGCGCGTGTGCTTCGAACAACCCGCCGCCGAGGTGGGCGATCGCCGTTCCATTGATCGACTCGTCGAAGCTGGCTTGTAACTCCGGAATAGGCGAGTACCGCAGGAACGCTCCGAAGCCCTCGACGGTGCCGACGCGCGTGATCGTCGAAATCATTGGCTCAGTCACGCCGCGCTCGAGCAAGTACTTGGCTTGCGCGACGTTCGGGTAGTGCGCGGGCCACCGGTCGAGCCCTATGTCGAGCAGCTCGGTGCCGAAGTTCTTCGCGTGTTCGGCCTTCCAGTTCTCGATCGCGGTCCAACGATTCTTCGTCCGCGGCGACACGTACTCACCGGCGTCGTCGAAGCCGCCATGACACTTCACCCCGTCGGCGACGAGCGGCTCGGCGACGCGATGCGTCTCGAGCAACTCGGCCTCGGTCCACTCCAGCTGAGACATGGATTCACGCTACGCGATAAGAAGTTGCTCGTGACTCGGCCGAACATCCTGCTGATCGTCACCGACCAGCACCGAGCCGATCACACCGGATTCGGCGGCAACCCCATCGTGCAGACGCCGAACCTCGACGCGCTCGCGGCGCGCGGCACGGTGTTCAACGAGGCGTACGTGTCGAACCCGATCTGTATGCCAAACCGCGCAACGATGATCACCGGGCGCATGCCGTCCGCGCACGGCACGCGTTTCAACGGCATCTCGCTCAACTGGAACTCGTCGACGGCAATACGCGAGCTCGCGCGCACGGGTTACGACACCGCGCTCATTGGCAAGGCGCACCTCCAGAACATGGGCAACGGCGCGAACCTCATCGGCGCGGTGCGCAAGCGGTTCTTCAAAGCGCATCAGGCGATGGAAGACCCGATGCCCTACGGGTGGGATCTCCTCGAGAACGAGCAGCGGTACCGCGACGGCGACGTCGAGATGCCGCCGGACTTCTACGGCTTCGCGCATTGCGAGTTCGCGGTCGGCCACGCCGACTTGGTGAGCGGTCACTACTGGCGATGGTTGTTGAGCAAGGGGGTAGACCCGCTCGAACTGCAGGGCGCGAACAACGCCCCGCAGACCTACGCCGGCTGGTGGCAGATTTGGCAAAGCGCGATGCCCGTTGAGCTGTATCCGACGACATGGGTGGGCGAGCGCTCGGCCGCGTACGTCACCGAGCAGGCAGGCGGCGACGAGCCGTGGTTCTTGCAGTGCTCATTCCCGGACCCGCACCACCCGTTCAGCCCACCCGGCGAGTACTACGACATGTACGACCCGGCCGACATCGTGTTGCCGGCGACGTTCGACGACGAGCACAAGACGTCGATGCAGCACCTCCAGAACTTCCGCGCCACGCGTGGCGCCGAGCCGCCGCCGATGGCGGTGCTGCCGTTCTCGCCAACCGAAGAAGTGTTCCGTGAGGCCGCGGCCAAGGAGTACGGCGCGATCACGCTCATCGACCGCGCTATCGGCACCGTGCTCGGCGCTCTCGAAGCGAGCGGGCAGGCCGACAACACGGTGGTGATCTTCACGAGCGACCACGGCGAGATGTTCGGCGACCACGGTCTGATGCTCAAGGCCTCGATGCACTACCTCGGCGCGTTGCGGGTGCCGCTGGTGATTGCCGACCCGCGACTCAACGGCGACCGCGTCGCCGCGACCGACGAGTTCGCGTCGACGATCGACCTTGCGTCGACGTTCCTCGAACTCGGTGGCGCCGACGCCTACGAAGGCATGCAGGGCTTCAGTCTCGTGCCGCTGACGAGCGACCCGGCGGCGTCGGTGCGTGACGAGGTGCTCGTCGAAGAAGACGAGCCCTTCGATCTCGCCGGTCTCGGCCAACCGTTGCGCATGCGCACACTGATCACGAAGGACGGACGCGTTTCGCTATACCGCGGCAGTGACCGCGGTGAGTTGTTCGACCGCGTCGAAGACCCCGACGAAACTCGCAACACGTTCGACGATCCGGCGGCCGCCCGGTCCCGGGCGGACATGACCGAGCGCCTCGCCCGATCGCTGATGGCCCATGACGACCGCGGCAACGCGCCCACGTTCGTGGCATGAGAACGCGCGTGGAAGTCGACAGCACACGCGCACGCTTGCTCGAAGCGGCGACCAACGTGTTCCTCGAGAAGGGTTACGAAGGCACGCGCGTCGCGGAGATCGCCCGCCGCGCTGGGCTCACCACAGGCGCGATCTACGGCAACTTCGAGAGCAAGGCCGACCTGTTGACCGCCGCGCTCGCGGCCGGGTGCGAGACGCAGCACCGGTTGTTCCTCGACCTGTTGGCCATGGCGCCGCGCGACAAGGCCGCGGCTGCGGCCGTCGACGCCGCGCTGAAGACGGCCGAAGACGAGATCCAAGCCGTGATCAACGAGCGGGGCACGCCCCCCGACGTTGAGCCCGAATCGATGCATCTCGCGCTCGAGCTGATGGCCATCGGCGCGATCGTGGTCCAGGCCTTGGGGCGCGAAATGCCGACCGCGCCTGATATCGCCCACGTGATGAAGGTCGCCGCTGCGGTGATCGCCGCTGATTCCTAAAGTCGGGGCGTGACCACCGACATCTTCAGTCTTCAAGGCAAAACCGCGATCGTCACCGGCGCGTCGTCGGGCTTGGGCGTGCGGTTCGCACGCACGCTTCACGGCGCGGGTGCCAACGTCGTGATTGCGGCCCGTCGCCTCGACCGGCTGAAGGAGTTGTCCAACGAACTCACTGGTTCACTCGCGGTTCAGTGTGACGTCGTGAACGACGACGACCTCGACCAACTCGTCGATGCCACACTCACCGCGTTCGGCCAGATCGACGTCCTCGTGAACAACGCCGGCATCGGTTCGCCCGTCCCCGCCGAGATGGAGCCGCTCGACTATTTCCGCGAAGTGGTAGCGGTGAACCTCACCGCCACCTTTGCCTTGTCCCAGAAGGTCGGCATCAGGATGATCGAAGCGGGCCGGGGCACGATCGTGAACAACGCGTCGATTCTCGGCCTCGTGGCATCAGGTCAGGTGCCGCAGGCGTCGTACACGTCCTCGAAAGGCGGCGTGGTGCAACTCACGCGCGAGCTCGCCGTGCAATGGGCCCGCAAGGGCGTACGCGTGAACGCGCTCGCGCCGGGTTGGTTCGAGTCCGAGATGACCGCCGAGATGTTCCAAGACGAGGGTGCGCTCACTTGGGCCCGTCGCAAGACCCCGATGGGCCGCACGGGTGAGGCCCACGAGTTGGACGGAGCACTGCTGTTCCTCGCCAGCGAGGCGTCGTCGTTCATGACCGGACAGGTGTTGTGCGTCGACGGGGGTTGGACCGCCGTCTAAGGAAATTCGGACGATTTCGCCAGATTTTCCCATCCTGTCCGTTGAAGGACTATGTCCATACAAGTCGAGTCCGATCTTCTGACTCCCGCTGAAGTTGCCACGATGTTCCGTGTCAGCCCGAAGACCGTGACCCGCTGGGCTCGGTCGGGCAAGCTCACTGCGCTGCGCACCCTCGGCGGCCATCGCCGCTTCCGCGCAACGGAGGTCAAAGACCTCCTCGAACGCTTCGAAGAAGTCGTCGTCCCCGACTAAGGGACCAGCACGATCTTGCCGAGCTTGCCTCCGGCCGCGAAACGGTCGTAGGCCGCCTCGGCGTCGTCGAGACCGAACGTCTCGAGCACCGGGACGCGGACGCGGCCCTCCGCGAACAGAGTCACTGCATGATGTTCGAGCCGACGCGCCGCGTCGGCTTTTTGCTCGAGCGGCCGAGCCCGAAGCGTCGAACCCCGCACGGTCGCCCGCTTGGCCATCAACGCCAAAAGGTTCAGCTCGGCGCTGAACCCCGCGCCCACTCCGATCACGCTGATCCGGCCGCCTACCGCGAGTGCATCCACGTTGTGGGCCATGTTCGGCGCACCGACCAACTCGAGGATCACGTCGTAGGGCCCTGAACCCGCAAACGCGTCCGGGGTGGTGACCACGTCGGCGCCGAGGGCGCGCACGTCTTCGTGACGATCCGGGTCGCGCACCGTGGCCGTCACATGCGCACCGGCGGCGCGCGCCAACTGGACCGCCGCGGTGCCGACGCCACCGGCGGCGCCGTGGATCGCCACGCGGTCACCCATGGCCAGGCCGCACTGGGTGAAGAGCGCGTCGTGCGCCGTCATGAACGCTTCGGGAAAGCCGCCCGCTTCGGCCCACGTGACGGTGTCGGGGGCGCGCATCAACACGCGCTCGTGCACCACGCAGTGCGTGGCTTGTGCGCCGCCGCCGACCACCGCCATCACCCGGTCACCCGCGGCTACCGACGTCACGTCGTCGCCGAGCGCCGCGACCACACCGGCGAGCTCCATGCCAGGAATGTCGGCGGGAGACCCGGGCGGCGCGGGATACATCCCGCGGCGCTGCATCAGATCGGCCGCGTTCAATGCGGCGGCGCGCACCTCGACGAGCACTTCACCACGCTGGGGCTCGGGGTCGTCGCGCTCCTCCACGCCGAGGACGCCGTCGGCTTTGATGGCAACGCATCTCACGACGCGGCAACGTAGCGGTCATGGGAACTCTCGACGGCAACGTCGCGCTGGTTACGGGCGGGGGATCGGGAATCGGTTACGCCGTGGCCCGGCGCTTGAAAGACGAAGGCGCCTCGATCGTGGTGGTCGACCGCAACGGTGACGCGGCAGAGGAGGCCGCAACCGAATTCGGTGGTCGCGCCATCACCATGGATGTTGGTCGGCCAAGCGACTGGGACATCGCAGTGTCGTCGGTGCGCGCCCACGAAGGCGGCCTCGACCTTGTCCATCTCAACGCGGGCGTCACGACGGGCGAGAGCGACCTCACGAAGCTCACCGAAGAGCAGTACCGCCGCATCATGGGCGCCAACGTCGACGGCGTGGTGTGGGGCATGAAGGCGACGCTGCCGCTGTTGGCCGAGCGCGGCGGGGGCCGCATCGTGGCCACGGCGTCGCTGGCCGGCGTGATCGCGTTCTCGAACGACCCGATCTACGCGCTCACGAAACACGCCGTAGTCGGCCTCGTGCGCTCAGCGGCGCTCCAATGGGCTGACCAGGGCATCGTGATCAACGCCATTTGTCCCGGCATCGTCGACACGCCACTGCCAGGTGAACAGGCGAAGAAGATGCTGAAAGCCGCCAACTTTCCGCTGATCGAACCCGACGAGGTCGCCCAGGCCGTCTACGAGCTGATGACGACCGGAGAGCCGGGCGCGGCCCACATCATCCAAGCCGGCACCGGAGGCATCCCGTACCGGTTCCACAACGT
>JBEEFT010000070.1:0-16204 GCA_041166225.1 Actinomycetota bacterium
TCCGTCGACCTCACTAACGCCGACGCGATCAACGACGCGTTTGCACAAATCGGTGAACGGTGGGGCGAGATCAACAGCCTCGTAAATACGGTCGGCCCCGGTGACGGCTACTTCGAGCAGATGACCGATGCCGACTGGGACACCGCGTTCCAACTCGGCCTGATGGCCGCGGTGCGCTGCACCCGCGCTGCGCTGCCGTTGCTGCGCGCTGCGGAGTGGGCCCGCGTCGTGAACTTCGCCGCGCACTCGATCCAGCGCCAGAACCCGCGCATCGTGGCCTACACCGCGTCGAAAGCCGCAGTCGCGAGCGTGTCGAAGAACTTGGCCAAGAGCCTCGCGTCCGACGGGATTCTCGTGAACACGGTGAGCCCGGGCACGATCGTCACGGCGAGTTTCACCGAAGCGCTGCACCCGTTTCTTGCTGCGGACGGGCTCGACTCGAGCAATCCCGTCGACGTGATGACCTGGATCGAGAACAACTTTCATCAGCCCGCCGACCTCGGGCGCGCCGGGGTGCCCGACGAGATCGCCAGCATCACCGTGTACCTCGCGTCGCGCCGCAACGGGTACGTGACGGGCGCCAACGTCAACGTCGACGGCGGCTCGGACTTCATCTGATGGAGGTCAACCAACTCGTCGACACGGCCTGCGAACGCGCCGGTCTGTCCGACTTCGGGCGCGACACCTGGCAAGAGGGCCTCGACGTGCTCGTGCGCTCGCTCGACGACGAAGCTGCGTTGAACGAACTCGGCATAGCGGCGATGGCCGATCAGATTGTCGGCAACCTCGTGAACCGCCTCCAGGTCGAGCACTGGTACGCGGAGCATCCCGAGATCGACGACGAGCGGATCGTCGCGCCGTTGTTCGGCCTCGGACTGCCCCGCACCGGTTCGAGCGCGCTCAGCTTTCTGTTGGCGCAGGACCCGGCGCGCCGATCGCTACGGGTGTGGGAAGCGAGCCAGCCCTGTCCTCCGCCCGAGACTGCGACCGAGCACACCGACGCGCGCATCGCGGTTGCGCAGGCCGGGATCGACTTCACCAACGAAATGTTCCCGGGCTTCGCCGGCATGTTGCCTACCGCCGCCGACGGCCCGCAAGAGTGCCTGATCCCGATGGCACTGGATTTTCGGTCGTTCATGTTCGAAGGCATGGCGGTGATTCCGAGCTACAGCGCGTGGCTGTTGCAGTGCGACATGGAACCCGCGTACCGGTATCACGAGCGCGTGCTGAAGCTGTTGCAGTGGCGGTGCCCACCCAACCGCTGGTGGCTGAAGTCGCCTGCGCACATGCTCACGATCGACGCGCTCGACGCCGTGTTCCCCGACGCCAAGTTCGTGATGACGCACCGAGACGTCGGCAAGGTGCTGCCTTCGGTATGCGCGCTCTACAACACATTGGCCAGCGTGCTGGCCGACGGTCTCGACGCGCACGCCATCGGTGCCCACAACCTCAGCACGTGGCGCACGGGACTCGAGCGCCTGATCGCGTTCCGCGACGCCGGCAACGAGCAGCGGTTCTTCGATCTCTCCTTCGACGACGTGCAACGCGATCCGATCGGTCAGATCGAACTTCTGTACGCGCAACTCGGCGACGAATTGACGGATGACGCACGGGCTCGTATGACGCGATGGTGGGAGCAGTCGGCTGCGGACCGCGCCGCGCCGACCGCGTACTCGGCTGACGACTTCGGCCTCGATGCCAGCGCCATCAACGACCAGTTCGCCTTCTACAACGACCGATTTCTCGGTTAGGAGACTTCGATGGACGAGATCACGCAAAAGGTTGTCGACGGCACCGCATGGCGCGAGTTCTGCGACATGCTCGCTGATGCCGGCAACGTCATCCTCGCCGAGGGAAACCCGGACAGCCCGCTCGACCGCGCTGAGGGCTTCCGGATGCTTACGCGTCTGTTGCGCGGCGCGCTCGAGGGCAAGCTCGAACACGGACGCGCCACCGAACCCACGCTCGTGTGCACGTGTCACGAAACGATCAAGATCGTCGGAGAGAACCCGGACAACCACTATCTCGGCGCGTCGCTCGACGGCCAGTACGACTACCGGATCTGGGGCACGCGCGGCGACGCGAAGTGGATCAGCTTCAACCTGTTCTCGGCCGGTGGTTTCGGCGGGGGAGGGCCCGGCACCGGCGCCACGATGCACGAGGAGCAGATGCAGATCGAGCCCGACGGCGGCTTCGAGCTGATCATCTCGCAGCGCGAGCACCCGGGGAACTGGCTGCGCTCTGAGCCCGACACCCGCACCATTGCGATCCGCCAGACCTTCCTCGACCGGCCCAACCAGCGTCACGCCGAGTTGCACATTGAACGCATCGGCGCCGATGAGCGCGCGCCCGCCCCATTGACCGCCGAAGAGTTGTACTTGTCGTTGTTGTACGCCGGGTTCTACGTGAAGGGTGTCGCCGAGATCGGCGCGGGTTGGGCGACCCGTCAGGCGCAGTGGCCCAACGTGTTCACCGACGAGGCCGAACTTCCCGAGACCGACAAGTTCAAAGACCCCCAGATCAAATGGCACCAGGGCTACTTCGACCTCGCTGACGACGAAGCGCTGATCGTGGAGGTCACACCGCCGGACTGCGAATACTGGATGATCGCGTTGCACAACCATTGGATGGAGACGCTCGACTACGTCAACCATCAATCAACGCTCAACTGTCACTCGGCACAGCTCGAAGCTGACGGCAGCGTGCGCTTCGTGATCGCGCACACCGATCCCGGTGTACCGAACTGGCTCGACACGGCCGGCCATCGACGCGGCACCGTCGGTGTGCGGTGGGTTGGCCCCGACGTCGTAGACGTGCTGCCGTCGACGCGAGTGGTGAAGCACTCCGCGGTTACGCAGCGTTAAACGGTCTCCGTCCGAGGTGTCTCGCTAATTCTTTGACGGCGCGAGCGGAAACGAAACGACGAAGCAAGCAGCGGCATCGCCCGTCACTTCGTAGCTGAGATCGCCTCCGTTGGCTCGTGCCAATCCGCGGGCGATGGACAATCCCAGCCCGGTTCCCGCGCTCTCACTACCGGCAACGTAGGGATCGAACAGACGAGTCCGCACCTCGGCCGACACGCCCTCGCCGGCGTCGCACACCCTTATCGTCACCGTGCCGCCGTCGTCGCTCGCGTTGATGGCGACGGGCGCCTCGCCGTGGCGGTACGCGTTCACGATCAAGTTCATCAGGATCCGTCGAAGGTGGCGGGGATCGGCGACGCAAGCCAAACCGGGCGGGACCGAGACGTGCAGATCTGGCGCGCCGTTCGCCGCGGACGCGATCGCATCGGCGACGGAAATCGTCTCCGGTCGCACCGTCGTCGTACCTGCGTCCAGCGAGGCAGTGTCGAGAAGGTCTTCGATCAGCGACAGTTGCTGGCGGGCTTGGCGCTCGACGAGTTCCGCCAGCTCCATCGCCTCACCCGAGACCTGCGTGCCGTCCAGAAGTTCGCAGAGCAGCTGCAATCCTGACGTGATCGTCGATGTGGGAGCGCGAAGATCGTGCGCGGCTACTGCCACGAAGTTGCGTAATGCCTGGTTGGCTCGTTGCAGTTCATCCTGCGCGTGTCGGCGGTCGGTGACGTCGCGTATCAGGGCGAGGACGGTGCGGTCTTGATCACCCCGAAGCGCCGTGAGGCTCAGTTCGACCCAGATCTGCGTCCCGTCTCGGCACAGTGCCGGCACCTCAACCGTTGAGCCCGGTGGAGTCAGTCGAATCGTGCCATCGGCGGCAAACCGCTCGATCCCACCGAGATGTTTTCCGCGTAACTCGGGTGGGACGATCAGCGTCACCGGCATTCCCAGTGCCTGGTCCCGGGTGAAACCGAACATGCGCGACGCCGCATCGTTCCAGAGCCGTATCTCTCCCGACGGCGAGTCGGCGACTATCACCGCCTCGGTGACGAGGTCGAAGAGATCACCGAACCCGAAGTCTTCGGGCTGATTTATCGCCGCCGTTGTCGCCATGTGCAGAGCATCGTATTGAGCCAGGCCGAGCTGCCGCGGCCAGCGTCGGCTTTGTCGACGCCGTCACTACCTCCCTCAAACGTTTACGCGCCGGAGAAGTTGCCTTTGGTCGGCACCTTCGCGGGTGGCCGACCGATCACGATCGCGATCTCCTTTTGGTCCGTCAGCTTCATCGCCGACGGATCGCCTCGAAACGTCTTGCCGTCTACGTAGATCGCAACGTCGGTTGCGGGCTTGCAGTACTCACCGACGCACCGCGAATTCAACGTGACGCCCCACTCGGTGAAGAACTGTCCCAGCGTGTTGGGTTTCGCGTCGGCCGACTCCGTGTGCAGCACCCCGTCGGGGTCGTGGGTGTGGAGCGGAGAGATGCAGGGCTGGTCACACCCGTTGATGCGGCCGTACGCCGTGCCCGTTGGATCGTCGTATCGCTGGACTCCGGGATCTGCGATGTTGATGCCGATGCCAGCCGGCACCGCCACTGCGGTGCCGTTGAAGAACACGTCGAGGTGCGCGTGGACGTGGTACTTCAGCGTCTCGCGAACCTCAGGTTGAAGGCCGGCGGCCCGGGCCCGGTCAAGGGGATCGGCGGGCGCGGTCCACGCCGGCGGGTCGCCGGCGGCCGTGCGACCGGTGGCCTTGTCCGCATCGCTAGAGCTGGCCCCGCCACACGCACTGAGAAGCGCAAACGACAACATGAAGACACACAAGCGGCGCATCACTCCAGACTTCCACGCGAGACACCCGGCGCGCCGCCGTCGTCCTTGGTTACCGTCGGTTCATGACTGAGAACGCAGACAGATATCGACGCGCGATCGACGGGTTCTCCGCAGTTGTCGATGCAGTGCCCGGCGACAAGTGGTCGGCACCGTCGCCGTGCCCCGAGTGGACTGCGGCCCACGTGGTCGGCCACGTGATCGGCGGCACCCAGATGATCTCAAGCGTCAAGACCGGCGAGACTCCGAACTACGACGCCCTCGACGCTGCGGGCAACGATCCCGCGGCGAGCTACGCCGCGGCGCGCGATCTCGCGCTCAGCGCGCTCACCGATGAGTACCTGAACAAAACTGTGCAGGGTCCGATGGGCGAGACGCCCCTCGATCAACTCGTAGGGATGATCCTGACGAACGACGTGCTGATCCACACGTGGGATCTGGCCCAATCCGCGGGCATCAGCGTCACGCTCGATCCGCAGCTTTCCGAAGACGCCCTGAACACGCTCCAACCCCTCGACCAAGTCATCCGTCAGGACCGGGTGTTCGGCGCCAAGGTCGAACCGCCCGCCGACGCCGACGTGCAGACCCGGCTGCTGTGCTTCGTCGGACGCAACCCCTAGTCACGCCAACCGAGCAGGAATCGAGAAGTGTTTCCCGCCGCGCTTCTTTACTGTGGCGTTCATGCCCAAGACATCACAGCCCTACGAAGTTGATTTCACCGAAGTGTCGACCGTCGGTCTTGAGTCTTCGCCCGTCGCCCCTGCGCTCGCGGGTCTACGCGCCAACGAGGCCCGTTACTTCAAGAACAAGTACGACCACGTTTTCACGGTCGAGTCGGCGAAGTCCGCAAAGAAGACCGTCGACCGGGTGCACAAGATCCTGAAGGACGAACGCGGCATCGTGATCGCGTCAAAGCCCCTCGAGGCGACGGAGTTCGAAGTCGAAGGCATTCGCTGGGCCTATGTGTTCTACGAGAGCGGCCTGTCGATCAACGTGCTGTACACGGTGGCGGACGCCGGAAAACGCGCCGTCGGCTTCAAGCTGTCCGACGGGATGGACATCCCCGAGGAACTCGGTGCATTCAAGTTCGCACGGCAGAAGTCCAAGCTTGCGGGCACCATCCGCGGCTCGTATTTCGTGATCAAGAACGAGTACTAGATCGAGGGTGTAATGCTGTCGTGATGGCACAGCGCAGCGCCCGCGACGTCGTCGACGAATTGCTCCGTCGGCAACGCGAGGGAGATGAGTCAGTGCTCGAAGACCTCGTCGCCGAAGACATGGTCAACCACGCTGCGGGCCCGCAAGGACGCGACGGCTTAGCCCAAATCCTGCGCACCATCGAGCACGATCTCGGGCCCGCGACCGTCGAACAGCATCACCTCATCGGCGATGGCGACTTGGTTGCGCAGCACCTCACGCTGCACGGCACGCACCGGGCGTCGACGATGCCGCTGCTCGCGAACACGCCGGTGTCGGGCCGCGCGACCGCGTGGACGTTCATCCACATCTGGCGCGTCGCCAACGGCATGATCGTGGAGCACTGGGCGTGCCGCGACGACATGGGGTTGCTCGAGCAGCTCCGGGACTAGCGCCGCCCGAGTAGTAGATCGAGTTCGTCGAGCGCGGCGTCGGGTGGCTCGCCCACCAGGATCGCGTGAAGACCGACGGCGCGCGCGGCCGCCACGTTGCTGTCGAGGTCGTCGAGAAACACCGCCGACGCCGGATCGCTGACGTCGAGTTGGGCCAGAGCGAGTTCGAAGATCGCCCGATTGGGTTTGCGCACGCCGACCTCGGACGAGTCGATGACGACGTCGAACAACTCGTCGACCGGAAGCAAGCTCCGCCACATGTTCGAACCCTCACGCACGTTGTTCGTGACCAGCGCGGTCTTGTAACCGCTGCGCCGTAAATCGCGCACACGATCGACGACCAGCGGGTACACGACCATCTCGTCGCGCAGCGCGGCCAGCGGGGTGAGATCAAGCGCGACGCCCGCCTCCTCGGCGAGCGCGCTGACCGCTTGGAACCACTCGGCAAAACCGATCTCGCCCCGTTCGAGACGATGCCACGGGTGGTCGCCGTCCTCGTGGTACGGCCCGACGATGAGTTCGACGTTGCCTCCGGCTGCGGCGATCAGGTGCGGCCACGGCGACGTGGTCAACACGCCCGTCAGGTCGAACAGCACAGCGGAAATCACAGCGCCACGCTACGACCGACGCGTCAGCGCGGGAACGCGACGATCATGAGGATCGACCACGTGATGTGGGTGAGGATCGGCGCGAGGATGCCGCGTGTCGCTCGGCGTTCGAGTGTGAACACGGTGCCCATCACCACGGCGGCGACCACGAGCGCGACATTCCCGGTGACGACCGTCACCAGCGCGTACACGACCGTGGCCAGTAGCTCGGGCCGGTATCGGTTCAGCGCGGTGTGAAGCGCGCCGCGGAAGAAGAACTCCTCGCCCACGCCGTTGATCACGGCCACTGCGATGAGTACCGGGCGCGGTCCGGCGTCGGCTTTGTGCAGCACCGATCGAAGGGCGTGGTCGAGGCCCGGGATCTGGCGGGCAACCAACGACGCAACCACAAAAAAACCGAAGGCTGCGACACCGAGCGCCACTGGGCCGGCCAAGTCGCGCGGCTGATCTGCCGCGACCAAGGTGCGGCCCGAAGGAAGCGGGCCGGCGACGAGGCTTCCCACCAACCACGTTGCCGCGGCCGCCAGGGCGAACCCATAGAACCGTTTGGAGCCCGGTGACGCAGCCAGTGTCTGCGCCAGCACCGTGGCTCCGACGACGAGCGTCAACGCCACCACGATGCGCCGGCGACGGACGACGTCGGGGGCTTCTTGTTCGTCGGCCCGGGCAGACGGGGTGAGGACTTTAGGAACCCGCATCGGCCCCGTTGGCGGTTCGCTCGGCGCGCTCGCGCAGCGCGGTCCGGGCCGCGTCGGCGAATGGCGTTGGTGTCAGACCTACAAGCGTGTTGATGCGATCGTCGTGCGCGACGACCTCGTTCGTCATCGAGTCGACGAGCGCGCGCGCCGTGGCCATGTCGACGTTCGTGATGAGACGTAACCAGTACGACGACAGCGCCGGCGAGAGCAGCGGTACGGGCACGATGAGCCGGCGGCGGCCCGTGATGCGCGCCACGGTTTTCAGCATGTCGCGGTAGGTGAGCACGTCGGGGCCGCCGATCTCGAACGTCTCGCCGATCGTGCGCTCGTCGTTCAGGACACCGACGAGGATGTGCAGCACGTCGTCGATACCGATGGGCTGGCACCGGGTCTGCACCCAGCGCGGCGTGATCATCGCCGGCAGCCGTTCGACCAACTGCCGCAAGATCTCCCAACTGATGCCGCCGTCGCCGATGACGATGCCGGCGCGCAGCACGGTGGTGGGCGCGCTCGCCTGCAGTACGTGCTCGACCTCGCGACGGCTGCGCAGGTGCGCGGACAATTCATCGGCGTCGTCGCCCAGGCCGCCCAGGTAGATCACCTGGCTCACACCCGCGCCCGAAGCCGCCTTCGCGAAATCGGCGGCGCCGTCGCGGTCTTTGGAACTGAAGTCGGCGTGGTCGAGGGAGTGCACGAGGTAATACGCGGCCTCCTGTCCGGCCAGCGCGCGTTGGAGACTTTCGGCGTCGCCGACGTCGCCTCCGATAGGGGTGCCTACGCCGCTGTATGCGTCAGGCCGGCGCGTCATCGCGGTGACCGTGTGCCCGGCGTCGACAAGTGCACGTGTGAGTCGCTCGCCCACGAACCCGGTGGCGCCCGTTACCAGTACCCGCATCGGGCCTCCTCTCGGATCCATCGTAGAGTCGGTGGGTGCCATCGCTAGATCTCGGAAGCGCCCTGCGGGCGGCGCAAGGCGTCGACCCCGCCGCGATCTCGGAGGTCGTCGTTCGATTGATCGGTGAGCTCGGTGGCAGCGGTGCGGTCGTGTATCTCGTCGATTTCGCGCAGACGACCCTCGAACCGTTGCCCGATCGCGGCACCCACGCCGAACTCGCTCAGAGCGAAGCCGTCGCTACAACGATGGCGGGCCGGGCCTTCGTCGACCAACACCCGGTCACGGCCGAACGACCCGACGGCGTACGGGTGTGGGTGCCGATCACCGAAGGAACCGACCGCACCGGCGTTCTCGCCGTCACCGTGCCGGAAGCAACCGACGAGATGGTGAAGGCGTGTTGCGACCTCGGTGTGTTCGCGGGGTATCTGATCGCGACGCGAGCGCGGTCAACCGACTTGTACAACCTGCACCGCCGCCGGAGGTCGCTGACACTGCCCGCCAGCATGCAGTGGGACCTCCTGCCACCGTTGGTGCTCAAGGCGGCGCGCGTCGCGATCGCAGCGGTGCTCGAACCGGCCTATGAGGTCGGGGGCGATTGCTTCGACTACGCGCTCAACGACACCGTGTTGGACTTGGCGGTGTTCGATCCCGTCGGCCACGGTCTCGGCTCGGCGCTGATCGCCGCGCTCTGCGTCGGCTCGTATCGCCACGACCGGCGCGAGGGCCAAACCCTGACGCAAATGCACGGCCACCTCGACGCTGCGGTAGCGCACGAATTTCCCGATCAAGCGTTCGCCACCGGTCAACTCGTGCGAATAGACCTCGATACCGGAACCATGACGTGGTCCAACGCCGGGCATCCCTTGCCGCTGCTCGTCCGTGGCGGGCAAGTAGTGAAGGAACTCGCGTGTCCGCCGACTCCGCCCTGGGGCGTCGGAGACCTCGTGTCGCCTGCCCGAGGACCCGAGATTGCCACCGAAGTGCTCGAGCCGGGTGACAGCGTGCTCTTCTACACCGACGGCGTTGTCGAAGGACACCGACCGGGGGGAGAACAGTTCGGCTCCGACCGGCTGGCCGATCTCATCGGTCAGCACGCCTCGAATGAACTTCCGCCCGAGGAAATCCTGCGTCACCTGGTGCGGGCGGTGCTGGACCACCAGGCCGACCGGTTAGCCGACGACGCCACCCTCGTGCTCGTCCAGTGGAACGGCTAGCGCTTCGTCGTCGTAGTCGTAGACGACGGCGGGTCGACTGCTGACGTCCAGTAGGTGTGGCGAGACGCGTGGCTGACGTTGCCGTAAAGCGGCAGGTAGTCCTCGTACCGCCGGCGGTCGGCAAACACGGCCGCCGGATCCTCGCTCGCCGTTTCGAACCGGCTTACCGCCGCGGCCGAGTCGAGGTTGACGCCCTTGGCCACGATCACCCGCGGCACCTCTTTACCCTCGATCCAGTCGGCACCGAACTGCGCGAGGCCGTAACCCATGAGCGACCACGCGAACGCGATGCTCTGCTTGTAGGCGCCGCCCGCCTTGACGAGGTCGAGCGCTTCCCGATCGCCGTCGACGCCAGACAAGAACATGTCGTCGGTCAGGTTGCCGCTGTCCTTCAGCGCCTTATAGGCGCCGACCACGATCGTGTCGCCGCCGAGCACGACCTTGATGTCTTTGTGGGTTTGCAGCGCGCTCGTCATGGTGTTGAAGCCCGACGTGGTGCTGATGTCGGCCACCGTGAGATCACCGACAACCTCGATGCCCCCGCCCGCCGTCTTGAGCCCGTCGAGCACTCCGCGGTGACGGATCTTGAGTTGCGGCGACGCCGTGTCGAGGTTGAAGTACAGCGCTTGCGCGTTGCCGCCCAAGTGCGCGGTGACGTAGTCCGCGGCCGCCTTCCCCTGGTCGAAGCCGATCTGGTATTGGTTGGCGACGACCTGCATCGTGCTCGGCGCCGTGATGATGCCCTGCGCGCACACGCCTTTGTCGATCGCCCGCTGCAGCACGAGGCTGTCGGCATCAGGATTCAGGGGCTGCATCGCCATCGCCCCGACACCGCGCTCGAGAAACCCGTTCATCTGGTCGACGTGCTTGGCCGGATCGTTGCCCGACGTCGCGGTGATGTAGTCGACGCCTCGGTCTTTCGCCGCCTGTTGCATGCCGTGCCCGAGCGCGAGGAAGAACTCGGAGTCTGCGGTGGACGCCCAGGCAACGCGCGACGCCAGACCGGTCGAACGGCTGCCGGACTTCTTGGACTCGAAGGATTTCAGTGAGTTCGGGTCGAGCGCTGTGTCGGTGCCGCCCTTGCGACCGCAGGCACCGAGCACGTCGAGCGACAACAACCCGGCGGCGCCGGCTGCGCCATATTTCAAGACGCTTCTTCGCGACACAACCGACACAGGGACCGTCCTTTGGGAACTAGCGGGAGGGGAGTCGGACGACCGTGATGAAGAAGTCGTCGATGGCGCGCACGGCCTCGACGAACTGGTCGAAGTCGACGGGCTTGCGCACGTACGCGTTGGCGTGAAGGAGATACGACGCGATCACGTCTTCTTCGGCTTCCGACGTCGTCAACACGACGACCGGCACGCGTCGGAGTTCGGGGTCTTCCTTGATGTCGCGCAGGACCTCACGACCGTTGCGTCGAGGCAGGTTGAGGTCGAGCAGCACGAGGTCGGGCGTGGGCACGTTCGCGAATCGGCCTTGCTTCCGCATATAAGCGATCGCGTCTTCGCCGTTGTTCACGACGTTCAGGCGGTTCGCGATCTTGTAATCGGCGAAGGCCTCTTGGGTCATCAACACGTCGCCCGGGTCGTCTTCGACGAGCAGCACTTCGATCGGCTTGGAGCCGTCGGCGTCAACCATCGGCTCGGCCCTCAGATGGGGGAAGCGTGAACGACACGCACGCGCCGCCGAGCGGTGACGGACGGATCGTGATCGTGCCGCCGTGGAACTCCACGACCTTCTTCGCGAGGGCCAAACCGATGCCGGTGCCTTCGTATTCGTCGCGGCCGTGCAATCGCTGAAAAATCACGAACACCTTCTCTGCGTATTCCTGCGGGATACCGATTCCGTTGTCGGCCACGTCGACGCGAATCAACGAATCCTCGACCCCGGCGCTGACCTGCACTACAGGCGCGACCTCTTCGCGCCGATATTTCAATGCATTGCCGATCAGGTTACTCAGCAACATGTGCAGCAGCGAAGGCGCTCCGAGCACGCTCTGGGCGTCGGTGGCGATGTCGACGCGTAGCTCAGCGCCGGTCTGGGCGACCTGTGCCTCCAATCCGTCCCACGCCCGCTTGACGGCGGCGCCGAGGTCGACGGCGACGAAGTCCTCGCTGGTTCGACCGACGCGGCTGAACGTGAGCAAGTCGTTGATCAACAGCTGCATCCGCCGGGCACCGTCGACGGCGAAGCCGATGTACTGGTCGGCGCGCTCGTCGAGCTGGCCGCCGTAGCGCTGCTCGAGCAGTTGACAGAAGCTGGCCACCTTGCGCAACGGCTCTTGAAGGTCGTGCGACGCGACGTACGCGAACTGCTCGAGGTCGGCGTTCGACCGGGCCAACTCCATCGCTCGGCGTTCGAGGCCTCGTTGCTGGTGTTCGATCTCGGCAAGCGCATTAACCAATTCGAGTCGCATCGACTCGACGCCCGCACCCATGTCTCGGATGTCGGGAGGCCCCTCTGGTCGTATCGCTGACGTGTGTTTGCCCTTCGACACAACCGCAACCTGTTCAGCCAACCCGCGCATCGGTCCGAGCACGGTCGTCTGAAGCGCTCGCTGCAGCGCGATGACGACGACGACCACCGCGGCGGCCATGAGCGCGAGCACGACAACCACGAGTTGTCGATCGTGGCGGGCTTGACGGCGCGACATCGCGACCTGTTTGGCGAGTTCGCGGTCGAGGGCGCTGTTCGTTTCGCGGACGCGCTCGAAGAGGGTTTTCCCGATGCGGATCGTGCTCTTGGAACCCTCGCTGTCGACCCCAACCGTGTTCAGCGAGGCGTACTGGTCGCGCCACGCAGTGATCGCGGCGTCGACGGTGAGCAGCACGAGCCGAGCAGAGTCACCGGGGTGGATATACCGCTCGAGTTGGGCGCGAGCCGCTTGCTCGTCGACCAGGCCTTGACGGTACGGCTCCAAGAATTGCGGGTCGCCCGTGAGCGCGTAACCGCGAAGGCCCGTCTCCTGGTCGACCAGTGAGGTGAGCAGCTGGCTTCCCGCAAGGCGGGCTGGGAACGTCTGCTGCGTTTGCCGGGATACGGCGCGATCCGCTTGGCGCAGCACCACGATGAGCGCAAGCCCGGCGACGAGCAGGAACACGCAAAGCGCAGCGAGTGCTGCGCGTAGCCGCAGCGTCAGGCTCCAACCGCCCAGCCCGCGGCGGTCGGTCGCCGTCAGCGCCACCAACCCCGGCTGCCGACGAGAAGCACGGCGACGTCGTCGATCAGCGGACCGCCGTTACAAGCCTCGGCTTCGGCGAGCAACGTCGGAGCGAGGTCTGCGCGCGGCACGCCCTGCGCGATGAGCGCGGCGAGTCGGCGCGTCAACTCATCGACGCCGAATCGTTCGGACGCGCCGGGAGTGCGTCGTCCCTCGATAAGGCCGTCGGTGAACAAGAGGAGGCCCCAGTCGCCGCCGAGATCGACGCGCACGGGCGAGATCGGGCCGCTCAGCGCGCTGAGCATCGGGATCGTCGCAACATTGACTTCGGCGACCTCGCCGCCGTGAATCAACAGCGGACGGGGGTGCCCGCACAACACCACCTCCGCCTGACTGAGCCCGGGATGCAGCGACACCATCGCTACCGTCGCAAACCGTTCGTCGTCGTTGCGCTCCGCGAGCAGCACTTGTTCGACGCCCCGCAACACGTCACCCGTCGGGAGGCCCGCGAGCACCAACGCCCGCCAGGCAATTCGCAACGCAACGCCGAGCGCCGCCTCGTCGGGACCGTGGCCGCTGACGTCGCCGATTAGAAGATGCACTCCCGAATCGGTCTGCACGACGTCGTAGAAGTCACCGCCCAGCAGCGCGCGATCGCTACCGGGGCGGTAGAAGAGCGCGAGCGCAACATCGCCCGTGTCGATGAGCGGGCTCGGCAGCAAGCCGCGCTGCAACCGCGTGTTTTCCTGCGACCGCAACTCGGCCGCCACGAGGTCGCGCTGATACGCGGTGGCGCGGCCGCGCTCTACCGCGTACCGGAGCGACCGTTCGAGGCCGGGGCCGTCGACCTGACCCTTGACGAGAAAGTCCTGCGCCCCTGCGGCGACCGCCTCGGGGCCGATGCCGTCGTCGATACGTCCGGTGAGAACCACGATGGGCAGATCGGGCACGTGAGCGCGCAGCGCCTGCAGCGCGGTGAGGCCGATCGCGTCGGGTAGCCCCAGGTCGAGCAGCGCGCAATCGGCGTCGGCGGGCCAGTTGTCCAGCGCGGACTGAAGCGTGGTGAAACACGTCAGCGTGACGTCAGGAGCCACGTCGGAAAGCATTTCGGTTACGAGAAGCGTGTCGCCGGCGTCGTCTTCGACCATCACGACCGAACGCACCGTGATGAGTTCGTCGTTGTCCCATCTGTGTTGCACAGCAGGCCCCGCGTCCATGTGGTGGACGACTCTAGAGGGACTCCGCCGATCTGACGCGGCGCCGGGCGACTCGCGGCCGCCCCAGGCGGGAACGACATCGGGGTGACGCTCGAGCCTCCCATCGCACCGATGCTGGCCAAGCTCGCCCGCGTGCTCCCGCACGGGCCGTATTTGTTCGAGCCCAAGTGGGACGGGTTCCGGTGCATGGCGTTCGTGTCATTGGACGACGTCGACCTGCGCAGCCGCAACCAGCGTCCGTTGGCGCGCTACTTCCCCGAGGTAGTCAGCGACCTGCTCTGCCTCGAAACGGGCTGCGTCCTCGACGGAGAACTGGTGGCACAGCGCGATGGCATTGCCGACTTTTCCGCCCTGCTCGCGCGGCTCCACCCGGCGAAATCCCGGGCTGAGCAACTGTCGAACGAAACGCCGGCGACCTTCGTGGCCTTCGACGCGCTCGCGGTCGGAGGCGACAACGTCATGGACCTGCCGTTTACCGAGCGCCGCGCCCGTCTCGAGGCGTTGCTCGCGGGCCGCGGCCTCGCGCACGTGACGATCTCGCCGATCACCGACGACGCGAACGTCGCGCAAGGGTGGCTCGACGTCGCGCCGAACCCGGGGATCGACGGGGTCGTGGCCAAACCGACGGACCTGCGCTACGAGCCGGGCAAACGCGCGATGACCAAGGTCAAGCCCGAACGCAGCGTCGACTGCGTCGTGGCCGGCATGCGCGCCTACGACGGCGAAGCGCCCGCGGTCGCGTCGTTGCTGCTCGCGTTGTTCGATCACCACGACGAGTTGCGCCACGTCGGTGTCGCCGCGTCGTTTCGCGCCGCCGAGCGCGTCACGGTGTTCCGTGAACTCGTGCCGCTGGTGGTCCCGCTTGCGCAACACCCGTGGCGCGAGGGGTTCGCGCTCGAAGGCGGTCCTACGGGGCGCCTTCGCGGCGCCGCCGGCCGGTGGACGCCCGCGATGACGATGGACTGGATCCCACTGGCGCCTGAACGCGTGTGCGAAGTGACCTACGACCAGCGCGACGGATATCGCTTCCGCCACCCCGCGAAGTTCAAACGATGGCGACCTGATCGCGACGCCGCGTCGTGCACGGTCGAGCAGCTCGAGCGGTGAGCGTTCGCGCCGACGCGATCGTCGACGTAGAGGGAACCACCGTTCGCCTCACGAGCCTCGATCGCGTCTTGTTCCCCGAGGTTGGCTTCACCAAGCGCGACCTCGTGGATTACTACGCGCGCGTTGCTCCTTTGCTGTTGCCGCATGTGGCGGGCCGACCGACCACGCTCCATCGTTTTCCCGAGGGCGTCGAGGGCACGTCGTTCTTTCAGACCCGGGCGCCCTCGCACCCGCCGTGGATACGCGTCCAGCGCATGCACATGTTTCGCAGCGGTAAGGACGTCGACTCGGTTGTGCTCGACAACCGCGCCGGGCTGGTGTGGGCTGCGAACCTCAGCACGATCGAACTGCATCCGTATCTCGCAAACGCGGATCGGGTGGACGAGCCGCTGGAGTTGGTGATCGACCTCGACCCCGGCGCTCCGGCGACGGTCCTCGACGCGTGCGCCGTCGCTCTCGTTGTGCGCGGCGGTTTGGAGGCGATCGGGGTCGGCTCGTACGTCAAGGTTACGGGCGGCGTGGGCCTGCACGTCGTGGTTCCGCTTAAGCCGGGACACAGTTTCGACCAGACGAAGGCAGTGGCGCGACGACTGGCCCACGCGTTGAGCGCGGCCGATCCAGAAGCCGTCACCGATTTGATGCCGCGCCGGCATCGCGTCGGACGCGTGTTCGTCGACTGGAGCCAGAACGATCCGGGCAAATCGAACGTGGCTCCGTTTTCGCTGCGGGGCGGGCGTATCCCGACGGTTGCTATGCCCGTGCCGTGGACCAGCGTTGAGCGCGCCGTCGACGCCCACGACCCGCGTGGCCTGGTGTTCACGCCTCACCGCGCGCTTCTCGTCATCGAGCGAGGCGACCCACCCGGCCACCCGATCGAGGCACAACAACTGCCGTCATGACGGCCTGCGACGTATCGCGCACCCCTTGATCGGGGCACTCCCTTCCCATGGCGATTCCCGAACTGCCCGGTGGCCCGTACGACGTCGAGTATTTCTTCGACCCGGGATGCCCGTTTGCGTGGCAGACCTC
>JBEEFT010000071.1:0-15124 GCA_041166225.1 Actinomycetota bacterium
CCGCCGAAGCTGTTCGTCTCGACTACGTCGCAGCCCACGTCGAAGAAGCTGGCGTGCAGGTCGCGGATGACGTCGGGTCGGGTGACGTTGAGGATCTCCGGGCAACCCTCGAACTGCGGGCCGCCGAAATCGTCGAGCGTCAGATTGCGGGCATGAAGGTTGGTGCCGGTGGCGCCGTCGAACACGACGACGTGCTCGCGAACCGCCTCGAGATAGTCACGCATGTTGGTCATAAGGGTAGGGCGTGCTCGCCGCGAGCCCTACTTCAATTGTTCTGTAGGTCCCGAAGCGCCCTAATTGGCGAGGGCGCAGCCATTGATGCAATACCGCTTGCCGGTCGGCCGGGGGCCGTCGTTGAAGACGTGGCCCAAATGGCCGCCGCACGCCTTGCACACGACCTCGGTTCGGGGCACGCCCATCGAGAAGTCGCGGTGCAGCTCGATGCCGTTGTGGTCGGCGTCGTAAAAGCTGGGCCATCCCGAGCCCGAGTCGAACTTGGTGTCGGCGCGGAACAGCGCGGCGTTGCACCCCGCGCAGCGGTACACGCCGTCGGCGTCGGCGTGAACATCTTCATTGCTGAACGGCCGCTCGGTTGCCGCCTTGCGCAACACGCGGTACTGCTCGGGCGTCAACGCCTCGCGCCACTCCGCGTCGGGCTTTTCTACGGCGCGAGGCGTCGCATCGGGCGCGTCACCGACCAGTTTCCGAATGAGTCCGCCGAGTCCTTGAGAGCGTGCCATGGGTCCTCCGTTGATTTCGCGCCGCGAGACTTCAACGCTCAGCCTCTCCCGGGCATTCCGTTGTCAGGCGGGCGCGTAGCGCTCGTCGCGGGTTCGGGCCCCGACTTGGCGCAGCGAGAAGCGCAGTGCGCTGCGGTTCACCTCGTCGGGCACTACTTCGCCACCGGCTCGCAGCGTGGCTGCGAGCAAGCGGAAGGTTCGCCGGTCGGCGCTCGACCATGGCACGCCGAGCCGGGAACGGAGATCGGAGGGCAGGCAGCCGAACGTGACGGCCCGTCCGGGCTGGCGTAATGCCGGGCGCATAGCGCGCGTCACCGCTTGCGGAATCAGCGGCAGCGCGAGGCGACCGCTTGCGGCGATTTCGATCGCGTACGCGGCCGACGGCGTGAGCTCGAGTCCGTCGGAACAGATTTCGGCAAACCGCCGTTCGAAGGCGTGCAAGGTCGGCGGCACGGGACGGCTCGACACGCCGTAACGGTCGTACCACTCCACGGTCTCGTCGTAGAGCGCGTGTCGTTCGCGCTCGTCGAGGCCGCGGCGGTGGAAGAGTTCGACGGAACGGAACATCTCCCACGTGAAGGTTGCGTGCGCCCACCAAAACGTGTCGGGATCGAGCGCGTGATAGCGGGCGCCGCGGTCGTCGACGCCCTTGATTCCCTTGTGCAGATCGCGGATCCGTAGGCCGCGAGCGGTGGCGTCGGGCGTGAGGATCGTCGCCCAGATCTGGGGGATCGACCGGTACACGCGGCCGAACGGGTCGTCCATGAACGACGAGTGCTCCATAACGGCGTGGCCGAGCGGCGGATACATCAGCTGCATCAACCCGGCGCTTCCACCGGGCAGCAGCGACCGAAAATCCGAAGCGATCCACGCCAGCGACCCGCGTTCGCGCCGATCCCGCATGCGCACAAGCCTACGGCCGCGTAGCGAACGGCAGGGGCTTGCTACCGTCCGCGCATCGCGCAATCGCTTCTGAGCCCGATCGGCGGTGTCGTCTCCTACATCCGCCCCTACGACCACGGCACTCCCGCCGGCGGCGGCGAGCACGCGCCTGTCGTCCAGGTCGCGTCAGCCGGTCACGGTCGCCACCCCGAGCATTCACCGTTGCTGGGCGGTATCGGTGTGGGAGCAACCGACGACGCGGCATCGCACGACGCGCTGCGCCGAGCGCTCGCCCTCTACGCGGCGGCGTCGTGGGACGCGTCGGACATGCGCTGGGCCAGCGCAGACGAACTTGGCGACGAGGCGATTGCCATCGAAGAGCTGGCTCGGATGTCGCCGATCGAGACGCGCGATCGCATCCGCTGGGTCGAAGGGTTCGCCCTCGACGACGGGCGTCCCACATGGGTGCCCGCAGTGCTGGCCCACGTGTCATTGCCGGTTGCGGTTGAAGCCGAGACCTTCTGGCCCGCTTCCGTCGCCGGGCTGGCGGTAGCCGACGGCCTCGGTGCGGCCGTGCTCGACGGGCTGCTCGACTGCATTGCGCGCGACGCGCTTGCCGTCGCGCGCGCCCGCAATGCCACGCTCGCCAAGCTGGGTGACGACAGTGGCGTGGCGGTATTCGACGCGACAAGCGACCTCGGCGTGCCGTGCGCGGTCGCGCAGGGACGGGCTTCGTTCGAAGTAGGGGTCGCGGCGGCACCCACGCTTGATCAGGCGCAGCAACTCGCCGTCGAAGATTTGTGGCGGCGCCGCACGCGGCGGGCGCTCGCGGCCTACCCCGACGAGCCGGCGCCCGACCCCGCCTTCGCGCCGCCGATCGACGGCATGGTTGCGCCGGCCGCAAGCGACGAGCCCATCGACCTGTCGAAGCCCGCAATCGTGGCGCGGCTCCGCCGGGTTGGACTCTCGGGGTTTGCCGTAGATCTCACGACCGACGAATTACGCGACGCCGAGATGGCTGCGGTGCGGGTAATCGTTCCGGGGCTAAGCCCGGTGCAACCGACACCGGGATGGGCCGACCACGCGCGTTTGGCGCGGGTGACCTCGTGAGGCTGGCCGTCGTGGGTGTCGGCATGTACGGACGCGACGTCCGCAACGTCTTGCGTGATCGCGGAATTGCGCACGACGGACCCGACGCGATGGGCGCCGACGCACTCGTGGTGTTGGTCGCGTCGCGTCCCGCGATCACGGTGGCCCGTGATCTGAACGCCAGCGGTCAAGCCTTCGTGCCCGTATGGGGTTATCACGGGCGCTTGCAGGTCGGCCCGGTGGTCGCGCCGGGCGGGCCGTGTTACGACTGTTTCGAGGCGCGCGAACGCCAGCACGCGACCAATCTCGACGTGCACGACGCCATCCACGCGCACTGGCTGCGCGCCGTCGTGCCTCCGCCCACCACGGCGCTGCGCCGCCTTCGTCGCGTGGCCGCGAACGAGATCGGCGCGCTGCGCACCGCGATCACATTGCCCGGCGTGGAACGCGTGCCTGACCGGCTGCTCGGCGTTGTCCGGCGCCACAGCAGCGAAGGCAACGAGCAGATCGTCGAGGGTCGCGTCGTGCCCGTCCACGGCTGCGGCTGTGTGAAGGTCACGCCGTGACAACGCCCAAGCTGGCGCAGGGCCTCGAAGTCGTGCCGTTGTCCGATGGCGTGGCGATCGTAAACGGCGGCGCACCGGTGCTCTTTCAGGGAAGGGCCGCGCGCGAGGTGCTGGTGCCGGTGATCGGCGCTCTCGAAGGTGCACTCAACGCGGAAGGCCTCGCCGCAAAGCTGGACATGCGAGTCGAACACGTCGAGCGCGCGCTGAGCCTGTTGGCCGACCGTGGCCTGCTCGCCGACGACGACTAGCCGCGCCCGTCGCTAAGCAATACGCCATTGGCGACGAGAGCCTCCACCGCTTCGTCGTCAAGGCCGAGCCACTCGCGCAGAACGCGCGCGTTGTGTTGTCCGCGATGGGGCGCGGCGCCGCGCACGCCGGAGGTCGCGTCGCTGAAGCGATACGGCGTCTGGACAACTCCGCGGGTCGCTCCGTCTCCACCGTTGTCGTCGATCTGAGCCACGGTGCCGCGCGTCGCGGCCGTTGGCGATCGCACGACGTCAACCTGATCCCTCACGGGACCGAACGCGAGGCCCGCCTTGTGGAGGGCGGCGCCGAGTTCGTCGAAGTCGTCGAAGGAAGCCGCCCACTGCGCGACGGCCTCCTTGCGCAAACGCGCCTTCTCCGGGATTGGCACGTCGCCGGGAGCGGGGTCTTCGATGAGGTGCTTCAGGGCCGCCCAGACGGTGCGGAGTTGTCCCGCAAAAAGAACCGGGCCCGCGCAGGTGGGATACACGTCACCGCCGAGACGCACGACCGGTTCGTCGTCGATTGCGTGGTGCGTGTAGTCGTCGCTGAACGTCATCGCGTCGAACATCGCCATGTCGATGTGCTGACCGACGCCCGTCGCGTCGCGCACCCGCAGGGCGGCGAGGATCGCGATCGTGCCGTGCAGGCCGCTAAACGAGTCGGCCAAGGACAGCATCGGGTCGGACGGCCACGCGTCGTCGAACTCGGCCTGACGGTGCAACAAGCCGGTCTCGGCGTGCATCATCGGTGCGTACGCCGGACGGTGCGACTCGGGGCCGCCGCGGCCGAAGCCGGACACCGACAACATGATGAGACGTGGGTGCGCGGCGGCGAGTTGTTCGTAGCCGAGCCCGAGACGATCGAGCACGCCAGCGCGGAAGTTCTCGATCACGACGTCTGCGTTGTCGGCGAGCGCGCGCACGATGTCGCGCGCGCCTTCGCTGCGCAGGTCGACGCACACGTTGCGCTTGCCTGCGTTTTGCTGCGTGTAGAAGCCGGACAGACCGTGGCGAACCTGGCCCCAGTTGCGGGTGACGTCGCCCTCCGGAGGTTCGAGCTTCACGACGTCCGCCCCCAGATCGCTGAGGATCCTCCCCGCGATCGGCCCGGCAACGACGCGTGACATGTCGAGCACCCGCAATCCGTTGCACGGATACGTGAGTGCGTCGCCCGAGTCCATACGACCGGCGAAGGTAGCGTGCGTACTCGCGATGGCGCATTACACAGGCAAGGGCGACGACGGCACCACCGGTCTGCTCTACGGCGGACGAGTCCCAAAGGACTCGGCGTTGCCGATGGCCTACGGCGCGGTCGACGAGGCGCAGGCGTTCATCGGGTTGGCGCGCGTGCAGTTCGAGCCGGGCAGTGAAGTCGACGAACTCCTCGTGCACGTCGCTCGCGATCTTTGGGTGCTCATGGCCGAACTCGCCACCGCGCCCGACAACCGTCACAAGCTGACGCCGGGCCAGATGGCAGTCGACCAAGCGATGCTCGACGCCCTCGAGGCGCACGTGGATCTGGTGGAGTCGAAGTTCGAAGTACCGAAGTCGTTTGTGGTGCCAGGCCAAAACGCAGGTGCCGCCGCCCTCGACGTCGCGCGCGCCGTCGTGCGCCGCTGCGAGCGCCACGCCGTGTCGGCGGTCGGCGACGGATCGCTCGCAATCCCGTACTTGAACCGTTTGTCGAGTTTGTTGTGGGCGATGGCCCGCTGGGTCGAGGGTGACACCACCCTCCGTACAAAGGACGTGAGTTGATGCCGATCACAATCACTGCAGCCAAAGACGTTCCGCCTGATGGCGTCGACGCGATCATCGTGCCGATCTTTTCGACCGACGACGGTCCCTTCGTCCCGCCGAGCGCGTTGGGCGCCGAGTTCCTCGACGCGGCGCACCTCAAGACGGCGGGGATCTCCGGCAAGATCGGCTCGACGCACTCGGTGCCCGGCGCCGACGGCACGACGATCATCGGCGTGGGCGCCGGACCCATCGGCGAATCGTCGGCCGACAACGTCCGCTCCGCGCTCGCGGTCGGCGCCCGCGCCGCGCGGCGTCACGCACGCGTAGCGATGACCGGCCCGCCGGCCGACGGGCTCGACCCGAAGGTCTTCGGCCAGGCGCTCGCCGAAGGCATGGTGCTCGGCCTGTACAAGTTCACCCGGCTGAAGAAACCGGGTGAGGTTGACGCGATCACAACCGTCACCGTGGTCGGGGGCGCGAGGGCCAAGCTGCAGCAAGGCCTCGACCGCGGCGCGACGATCGCCCGTTTCGTGTGCAACGCGCGGGACTGGGTGAACGAACCGGCCGGTGAGCTGACGCCCACGGACTTGGCCAACGCGGCGAAAGCACTCGCCGACGAGTCACCCGCGCTCACCGCCACGATCTGGGACGAAAAGCGCATCGAAAAGGAACGCCTCGGCGCGCTGCGCGGCGTGTCCCTCGGTTCGGATCAGCCCCCCCGCCTCGTGCGCCTCGAATACGCGCCGCCGGGCGCACGGCGCACGCTGTTCCTCGTCGGCAAGGGCATCACCTTCGACTCCGGCGGCCTGTCGCTGAAAACGGCGCAGGGCATGGAGACCATGAAGACCGACATGGGTGGCGCGGCAGCCGTGCTGAACGCGACCGCCGCATGCGCGGCGCTCGGGGTCAAGGTGCGCGTGGTCGCGCTCGCCTGCTGCACCGAGAACATGCCGGGGCCCAAGGCGATCAAGCCCGGCGACGTGTTGCGGGCTCGCAACGGCGTCACCATGGAAGTGCTCAACACCGACGCCGAAGGCCGGCTCGTGCTGTCCGACGGCTTGTCCCTCGCGGCGGAAGAAAAGCCCAACGCGATCGTCGACGTGGCGACGCTGACGGGCGCGCAAGTCGTCGCGCTCGGTAATCGTATCGGCGCGATCCTCGGCAACAACGACGCGCTGATTCAGCGGGTCAAAGACGCGGCCGCAACCGCGGGCGAGCCGATGTGGGAACTGCCGCTGCCCGACATGTATCGCAAGCACATCGACTCCGACATCGCCGACATCAAGAACATCGGCGCCGCCGGTCAGGCCGGCACCATCGCCGGCGCGATGTTCCTCAAGGAGTTCGTCGACGGCCTGCCGTGGGCGCACCTCGATATCGCCGGGCCGGCGCGCGCGGCCGAGCAAGAGGGTGAGATCGTCAAAGGCGGCACCGGATTCGGCGTGCGCACGCTGGTCGAGCTGGCGAGCAACTTCCGATGACGAACCTCGGCGATTCCGTCACCGTCCACGTGAACGCCGACGCACAAACGTGCTGGGCGATCGCGTCCGACGTCACCCGCATCGGCGAGCTGTCGCCCGAGACGCTCGAAGCGGAGTGGCTCGAAGGCGCGACAGGCCCGGCGGTGGGCGCCAAGTTCCGCGGCCACGTGAAGCGCAACGGCCGCGGTCCGATGTACTGGACGAACTGCAAAGTCACGAAGTGCGAGCCCGGCAAGATCTTCGAGTTCGCCGTCGGCACCGACAAGCTGACCGTCAACACGTGGGGCTACAAGTTCGCGGCCAAAGACGGCGGCACCGACGTGACCGAGTACTTCCAACTCACGCCCAACCTCGCCCTCAAGATCTACTGGACGCTGCTCGGCTGGACGCGGGGCAAAACCAACCGCAACGGCATGACCCAAACCCTGAACCGCCTAAAAGCCCTCGCCGAAGCGAAGTAACTCACGCGCTTAGAGGAGCGAGCGCAGCGAGCGATCGGTCATTGAGCGCCAGCGGCACAGGCCGGATCCGGCTTGGCCGGTCCGGCCTCAAAGGACGCGGGGCCGAAGGCCCGTCGAAAGAGCTCGCCGAACGGAGCGAAGCGCAGTGAAGGCGAAGGGTTTAGGCGCCGACGGCGTGGAAGCCGCCGTCGACGTGGATGATTTCGCCGGTGGTGGCTGGGAACCAGTCGGATAGGAGGGCGACAACGGCCTTGGCCGCGGGTTCTTTGTCGTTGAGGTCCCAGCCCATCGGCGCGCGGGTGGTCCAGATGTCTTCGAACTGGCCGAAGCCGGGGATCGACTTGGCCGCCATCGTGCGCAGCGGGCCGGCGGCTACGAGGTTGCACCGGACCTTCGACGGGCCGAGGTCGCGCGCCAGGTACCGCGAGAGCGACTCGAGCGCCGCTTTGGCGACGCCCATCCAGTTGTACATCGGGAACGCTTGCGTGGCGTCGAAGTCGAGACCGACTACCGAACCTCCGCCGGCCGCCTGCATCAATGGCAACAACGCCTCGGCGATCGCCTTCAACGAATAGGTCGACACTTCCATCGCAACCGCGACGTCGGCCCACTGGGCTTCGAAGATGTCGGCGCCCAAGCACGCAGCCGGCGCGAACCCGATTGCGTGGACTACGCCGTCGACGCGTCCCCACCGCGACTGCAGTTCGGCCGCCAGCGCCGCGAGGTTGTCCGCCGACGTGGCGTCGAGCTCCAACACGTCAGGCGGCGAGGGCAACCGCCGCGCGATGCGCTGCGTCAACGACATGGCGCGGCCGAACGACGTCAACACGATGTCGGCTCCCTGCTCCTGCGCGATGCGGGCGACGTCGTACGCGATCGACGCGTCGGTGAGCACCCCGGTCACGACGATCTTTTTGCCTTCGAGCAACATGCGGTCAGGTCCTTACTGAGGAGGGTTGGCGTGACGCCGCTTGGGCAGGTGTTCGCGCTTGGAGCGCAGCGCCTCGAACGCTCCGACGACGATGCGTCGGGTATCGGCGGGCTCGATCACCGCGTCGACGTAACCGCGCTCGGCCGCGACCCGCGGCGTGCAGTAGTCGGCTTGGTATGCGTCGGTCAGGCGCTTCATTTCTTCTGCCGGTAGATCGCGCCGCCCGTAGAGCAGACCGATTGCGCCGGCGGCACCCATCACGGCAATCTCGGCTTGCGGCCACGACACGACGAAGTCGCTGCCCATGCCGCGGCTGTCCATCACGATGTAGGCGCCGCCGTACGCCTTGCGCAGGATCACGCACACCCGCGGCACGGTGGCTGCCGCATAGGCGTGCACCAACTTGGCGCCGTGACGGATCATGCCGCGCCACTCCAAGTCTTTCCCGGGCTGGAAGCCGGGCGTATCGACAAAGGTGAGAAGCGGCACGTTGAACGCGTCGCACAGCTGCACGAACCGTGCCGCTTTCGTCGACGCCTCGATGTCGAGTGTGCCGGCCAGCCACGCGGGCTGGTTCGCGACCACGCCGACGGGATAGCCGTCGACGCGCGCGAAGCCCACTGCGACGTTCGCAGCGTGGCGTCGCCACAATTCGAACCACGAGCCACGGTCGCAGACTTCGTCGACAACGCCGCGGACGTCGTATCCGGCGTTCGCTGACGCGGGCACGTTGGCTTCGCAGTCGCGGTCGAGGACGTCGTCGTTCATCGCCCACGGCGGTAGCTCGTGATTGTTCGCCGGCAAATACGCCAGCGCGGTGGCAATCGAATCCATCGCGTCCGTCTCGTCTGTTGCCACGACCGCGGCCATGCCGCTTTCGGTGGAGTGAATCGCGGCGCCGCCGAGGTCGAACGCCGAGATGTCCTCACCGGTCATCCCCATCACCGCCGCGGGGCCCGACACGAACGCGCTTGCGTCGCGGGTGAAGACCACGATGTCGGCGAGCCCCATCAGCAGCGCCGGGCCCGCTGCGCACGGACCGATCACCGCAATCGCAATCGGCACGACCCCCGACGCCTGAACGAGCGCCGAGGCGATCCGCCCCCACGCAACGAGTGATGCCACGCCGTGGCGCACGTCGGTACCCGACACCGCGATCACGCCGACGACGGGAATGCCCGCGTCTGTAGCGAGCCGAACGAGGCGGGCTACCGAGTCTGCTTCGTCCGGGCCGATCGCGCCGCGGCCGTCGCCTTCGTCGCCGTCGTCGTCTGCTTCGTCGGCGATGCGGAACCAGCCGACGCGTTGTCCGCCCAACTCGCGTATTTCGGCCTGCGCGCCGCCTAGGCGTGCGGTGCCGAGCGCGAGGAGGGCCACGGCTAGGAAGCGGGGCCGATTACCAGGCTCGCGTTGTGGCCCCCGAACCCGAATGAGTTGGACAGTGCCGGTGCCGGTGCGATCTCGCGGGCCGAACCGTGCACGACGTCGACCTCGATTCCCTCGCCTTTCTCGGTGTGGTTCGCCGTGGGCGGAACCTTGCCGTCGCGCACGGCGAGAACCGCGGCGATGGCCTCGACGGCACCGGCAGCGCCGATGCAGTGGCCCGTGACGCCCTTTGTCGACACGACGGCGGGAGACTCGCCGTTGAACACCTTGTAGATCGCCTGGGACTCGGCGGCGTCGTTCAGCGGTGTTGACGTGCCGTGCGCGTTCACGTGGCCGATGTCGGCAGGCGTGAGTTGCGCGTCGGCGATTGCCAACTCCATGCAGTTGATCGCCCCCGACCCGTCGGGTGAAGGCGCGGTGATGTGGTGCGCGTCGGCGTTGCGGCCGTAGCCGAGGATTTCGCCGAGGATGGTCGCGCCGCGGCCAACCGCGTGCTCGTACTCCTCGAGCACGAGGAACGCTCCCGCCTCGCCCATCACGAAACCGTCGCGCGACGCGTCGAACGGACGCGACGCAGTGGACGGATCGTCACGGCGGGTCGAAAGCGCGCCCATACGCGCGAACGCCGCCATGCCGACGGTCGTGATCGCTGCCTCGGAACCACCGGCGATGATCGCGTCGGCGCCGCCGTAGCGGATGATGTGAGCGGCTTCGCCGATGGCATTGGTGCCGGCCGCGCACGCAGTCGCGATGCACAGGTTCGGGCCGCGGAAGCCGTGACCCATCGAGATCATCGCGGCGGTCGCGTTGGGCATCATCATCGGTACGAGGAAGGGCGACACGCGGGTCTTGCCCTTCTCGTATACGACTATCTCCTCGCGCTCTTGCGTCTCGAGCCCGCCCACGCCGGTCCCGGCAACCACACCGATGCGCGCCGGATCGAGCCCGAGGTCACCGGCCTGTTTGATCGCGTCGACGGCCGCCGCGTAACCCAACAACGCAACCCGGTCGGTTCGACGGATCTCTTTACTTTCGACGTATTGCTCGGGATCGAAGTCCTTCACCTCGCAGGCGAAGCCGACCGGCCAGTCAGACACGTCGACGCGCTCGATCGGCCCGGCGGCCGTGCGCGCCCCGGCCAGCAACGTCTCCCAGAATGCATCGATCGTGTTTCCGGCGGGCGACTTCACGCCCATGCCGGTGACGACGACGCGTCGACGGTCAGTCACGAAAGCCTCCTACGCGACTTTGGGGGCGATGACGTCGAGCGCCTCGCCCACGGTTTTGATGCCCTCGAGTTCTTCCTCGGGGATGCTGATGTCCAGCTTTTCTTCGAGCGCCATCACCAGTTCGACGACGTCGAGGCTGTCGGCTTCAAGGTCGTCGGCGAACGTCGCCTCTTCGGTGACCTTCGCCGGATCGATCTTCAGCAGTTCGACAGCCGAATCACGCATAACGGCGAGGACTTCGTCACGGGACATGTCTTGGAATCTCCTTGAGTTTTGAGGACGAGATCAGGTGTAGGTCTAGTAGTTAGAGGTCTGCGTTGTTAGTGGCCGAGGCCGAGGCCGCCGTCGACGGGGATCACCGCGCCGGTGATGTACGCGGCGGCGTCGCTGCACAAGAAGCGCACGGTGGCGGCCACCTCGTCGGGCGTACCCATGCGGCCGGCGGGTACGGCGTCGGTGATCGCGGCGACGCGTTCGGCGCTCAGTGCGTCGGTCATCGCGGTCGCGATCGGCCCGGGCGCCACGACGTTGCACGTGACGTTGCGCGAGGCGAGTTCGCGCGCGACCGACCGTGACAGGCCGACGAGGCCCGCCTTCGCCGCCGCGTAGTTGACCTGTCCGGCCGAGCCGCTCATCCCGACGACCGAGCCCATGTTCACGATGCGGCCGTAGCGCGCTTTCATCATCCCGGGCGTCGCGCGGCGGATGCAATGGAAGGCGCCGTCGAGATTGACGCGCAGCACCTTTTGCCAGTCGTCGTCCTTCATGCGCAACAGCAAACCGTCGCCGGTGACGCCGGCGTTGTTCACGAGCACGGTGACCGCGCCGAGTTCGCCCTCGATGTGTTTGAACGCGTTGTCGACCGATGCCGAGTCGCTCACGTCTACTTCTACGGCGACGCCGCCGCACATGGACGCCGTTTCGGTCGCGCCCTCCTTGTTGCCGCCGAAGCCCACAGCGACGCTTAGGCCGGCGCTGCTCAACGCGACGGCGCACGCTCGGCCGATGCCGGCGCCCGCGCCCGTTACGAACGCAACGCGCGCATCGTCGCTCACAGCCCGGTGCCCCAGCGCACGACGGCGCTGGCCCATGTCATGCCGGCACCGAAGCCGCACAGCAATACGAGCTCGCCGTCTTGCGGTTCGGCTTCGGCCAGCGCGAGTGGAATCGAGGCGGCCGATGTATTGCCATACATATCGAGGTTGCGCACCGTACGAGCATTGTCCAAACCAATGCGCTCGATGATCGCGTCGATGATGCGACCGTTCGCCTGGTGGGGCACGAACAGGTCGATCTCGCTCGCCTTGATGCCCGAGCGCTCGAGCGCGTTCTCTGCGGAGGCGATGCAGGCTCGCACGGCACGACGAAAGACTTCTTTGCCGTCCATGTGCGCGTATTGCTCGCCCGGCTCGATGGCCAGGATGTCCGCGGCCGATCCATCGCATCCGAGATCGGATCCGAGGATGCCGTAGCCCGGCGCGGACGGGACGATCACGGCGGCGGCCGCGCCGTCGCCGAACAAGATCTTCGTGCCGCGATCGGTCGGGTCGACGATCGAGCTGATCGTTTCCGCGCCGACGATGAGCGCTGAGCGCGCGTTGCCAGCGTTCACGTAGGCGTCGGCCATCACGTACGAGTAGACGAAGCCAGAGCATGCGGCGACGAGATCGAATGACCCGCAGCGCAACCCGAGGTTGTCTTGCACGTAGGCCGACGCCGCGGGCAGCCGGCGTGGGGGAGTGATCGTGGCCACGATCAACAGGTCGATGTCTTCGGTGGTGAGGCCGGAATCCTTGATCGCGTCGACGCAGGCGGCGGTGGCCAGCGTGACGGCGTCTTCGCCGGGCGCGGCCAGGCGGCGTTCTTTGATGCCGGTCCGCTCGACGATCCACGCGTCGGTGGTGTCGAGCGTCTTCTCCAGATCAGCGTTGGTCAGACGACCTTCGGGCAACGCCGTACCCATGCCAACAATGGCGCTCAAGACAGCGCCTCCTGCGTCGGCGCATGAGCGCAGCGCACAGTCCTGATGCTTCGCTCGCTTCGCTCGCTCAAAACAGCACTTCTAGCTGAACGTGCGGAGCCACGCGAGGGGCTGACCGGCGCGTACCCGTTCGCCCGACTCGACGAGCATCTCCATCAGGAAGCCCGAGAAGCGGCTGCGGGCTTCGATCTCGTCGCCCGAGTTCGTGACAATCGCGATCGGCTGGCCGACTTCGACGATCTCACCTTCGGCGGTGACCACCGCCGGATCGAGCACCCGCACGACGCCGCGTGAAGGAGCCAGGATCAGCTTCTCCGCAACGTCGGTGTATTCGGCGAGTTGGACTGCAAGAGACATTTAGTTCGTCACCCATTCGTGGTCGGGGAGGCAGCGTTTCGCTAGGCCTGTGAGAGTTGTTCCGGGGCCGACCTCACGAAGAGATGACGGACCCAGTGAATCAATCGTGATCATCGAGTCGGCCCAGCGGACCGGCTCGACGAGATGCGACACGAGGCGGCTCTTCCAGCCGTCGGCGTCGGTGTAGGCCGTGGCGTCTTCGTTCGACACGATCGGCGCCGACGGGGCGGCGAATTCGACCGACTGGAGGTACTCGGCGAACGCGATCGCCGCGTCGTCCATCAGCGGCGTGTGGAACGCCGCCGCGACGTCGAGGGCCATCACCTTGCGTACGCCCGCCGCCTTGGCCGCTTCGGAGGCGACGGCGAGGCCTTGCGGGGTGCCGGCGATCACGATCTGGCCCGGCGCGTTGATGTTCGCCACCCAGCACGAGTCGGGCGTGCTCGCGACGGCAGCGGCGGCCTGCTCGTCGGTCGCGCCGAGCAGTGCGGCCATCACACCCGGGCGATGGTCGGCGGCGTCTTGGGTGACCGCGGCGCGAGTCGCGGCAAGTTGGATGCCCTGCTCGAAGTTCAACGCGCCCGACGCGATAAGCGCGGTGATCTGGCCCAGGGAATGCCCGGCGAAACACACCACATCGGCGATCTCGTCCTTGACCGTCTCCCAACGCACCAGCGAGTGGAGCAAAACGGCCATTTGGGCCGCCTGCGTAGTTTTCAACTCATCACCAAGGAGCAGCGGAGCGAGCGAGGTAGCCAGAATCGCTTCGGCGTCGTCGACGAGGTGCCAAGCGGGAAGGTCGCGCAATTCCACGCCCATCCCCGTGGCTTGTGCGCCTTGACCTGGGAAAACAACCGCAACGCTCACGCGCACCTACCTCCTCTCAACGCCCGTTCAGGAGCATCTGACTCCTTGACTGACGCAATGGTTACACAGATTGATCGAACATTGTGATTCAGCTGTATTACATTTAGATGGCGATGACCTACGATGTGCGCCAACTCGCCGAGGCGGCGGGCCTTTCCGTCGAGGTCGTTCGCTCGTATCAGTCCAAAGGGCTGTTGACGGCGCCCCGGCACGAAGGCCGCACTGCGATCTACGACTCCGGCCATCTCGATCGACTCGAGAAGATCAAAGCGCTCAAGGCCAAAGGGCTGTCGCTGCGTGCGGTCGCCGACGTGCTGTCGGCGGGTCAAGACAGCCCGTGGGCTGACCCGGCCGACGACGGGGTCGACGAGCGGCTCACCCGGGCCGAACTCGCCGAACGGGCCCGGGTGCCACCGTCGATGCTGCGTTCGCTCGAGGGCTCGGGCATTCTGCGTCCCCTGCCCGCCGACGATCCCGAGCGCCCCTACAGCCGCGCCGACGTGCGAGCGGTCCGCATGCTGCTCGCCCTCGTGAGCGCGGGCGTGCCGATGGAAGAGTTCATGGCGGTCGCCAAGTACCAGATCGAAACGAGCGAACTGCTCGCCGAGGGCGCGTCGAAGTTGTTCCTGCGCTACGTCCGCGAGCCGATGCTGAAGGGTGAGCCGCACCCCGAAGCCACCGAGGAGTTTGCCGACGCGTTCTCGATGATGGTGCAGGCTGCGTCGTGGTTGGTCGGCTATCACGTCGAGCGCACGCTCGTGATGGCGATGTCGAAGGAACTGGCCAACGTCGGCACCGACGGCGAGCGCGAAGCGCTGCACGCCGCGCTCTCGGCGATCGACGCCACGTTTCCCGTCTGATCCCGTCATGATCTGCGGGTGACGCTGCCCAACTCGGCCGACCTCGTCGGTCTCTTGCCGCACCGCCCGCCGTTCCGGTTCGTCGATTCCGTCGACGAGCTCGTCGTCGGCGAACGCTGCGTAGCGCGATACCGCGTCAGCGGCGACGAGGACTTCCTCGCCGGCCACTTCCCCGACAACCCCGTGTTCCCCGGCGTCATCCAACTCGAGGCCCTTGCGCAAACGGGTGCGATCGCGGTGCTGGCCGACGAACGGTTCGCCGATCGGCTGCCGCTGTTCGGTGGCGTCGAGGAGGTCCGGTTCCGGCGGATC
>JBEEFT010000072.1:0-3101 GCA_041166225.1 Actinomycetota bacterium
CGCGCACTCGATGTGCTGCATCGCGAGTTCGTTGCCGATGCCACGCGAACCCGAGTGCAGCACGACCCAGACGCGGTCGGCGTCGTCGAGGCAAACCTCAACGAAGTGGTTGCCCGAGCCGAGCGAGCCGAACTGGTTGTGCGCTTTGTTCGTCTGCTTCTCGGTGAGGCTCAGGGCGCGCGCGGTGGTGGCGAGGTCGACGGGCATCGCGTTGTCGCCCTCGTGACCCTTGCCGACACCGGCGGGCACGACGCGACGAATCGCACCGTGGAGCGGGCCGAGCTTGTCGGGCAGATCGTTCGCGGTGAGGCTGGTCTGCGCCGCGATCATGCCGCAGCCGATGTCGACGCCCACCGCGGCCGGCACGATCGCGCCCTTCGTCGGGATGACCGAGCCGATGGTCGCGCCCATGCCGTAGTGCGCATCCGGCATGAGCGCGACGTGCCCGTCGACAAACGGCAGATTCGCGGTGCGGCGCGCCTGTTCGACGGTCTTGTCGTCGAGGTCGCTGGCCCAGGAGATCAGTTTGGCGTCGAGGCGGTTCGGCATGGTGTTGGTTCCGGATGTCGTCGGTTGATGGGCCGACGATGGTGACGGGTTACCCGCTGCGAAGCCAACGGATTACGACGGTCACCGATACGCTGCAGAGGTCGTCGGCACGTGTGTGCCGCGTTAATTGGGGGAATCCGATGAACCGTTTGCTCTCTCGACTCGTTCGCAACGAACGCGGCGCCACGATGGTCGAGTACGGCCTGGTACTGGTTGCGTTGCTGCTCACCAGCGTCGAGGCGGCTAGCCGCCTGCACTGACGGTCGAGGGATGGCTCTGAGCGCGGGAACGCGCTCGGTCCGTCAGTCGCGCAGACCGGCGAAGAGATCCGTCTCCGGCGTCGGCGCGCCCGTGGTGTCGAAGGCACGGATGTAACTGCCGCGGCCGAACGCGGCGGTGAACGCGGGCAGCGGCACTTGGCCGAACCACGACTCCGCGATCTGACTCACATGGGCGAGCAGCGCGTTGCGGACCTGCTCGGCGTGCGCGGTCGCGTCGATCGTGGTGGTGATGCGCGCGTCGACCGCGTCCATCAACGCGCGTCCGGCGTCGTCCATCGCGAAGTCGTCGGGTAGCTCGATGCCGGATTCGACAAGGGCCGTTGCCATCGACTCGAACATGCGTGAGCCGAACGCGGGGAAGTAGAGCTTGCTGGGGATGCCGCTTTGTTTCACCGCGGCGACCGCGATGTCGTGCGCCCGTACGTGGTCGGGGTGGTCGTAGCCGCTGTTGTCGGCGTCGGCGATCACGACATCGGGTTCGTACTTCTGCATGAGTTCGACGAGGCGCGCCGTGCTCTGTTCCACGGGCACGTTGCAGAACGCGTCGGCGTGTGTCTTGAAGTCCCACTCCGACATCCCCGAGTCCCGGTAGCCGAGCCTCTCGGAGTGCGTGACGCCGAGGATGCGGCACGCGTCGGCGAGTTCACGCAGCCGCGTCTCGACGACGGACCGCTCGTCGTGACCTTCGGCCCCGGGTTTCACACCGCCCGCTCCGTCGCCCAACTCGCCGTTGGTGCAGGTGACCACGACGGTGCGCACGCCCTGCGCGCCGTAGAGGGCGAGCGCAGCGCCGGCCGAGGTGCACTCGTCGTCGGGATGCGGGCACACGGCCATCAAAGTGAGTTGCTTGGGCACGGGTGCAGCCTTGCACGGGCGCCCTTGAGCCGCTGGCCGTCGAGTTCCTCGGCGCCGCTAGCGAGCCGTGCGCGCGCCTCAGACCCCGGACTTTTGGCGTGTCCGTATCCGACGTCGAAGCCCCACACGCCAAAAGTCGAGGGGGCTGATCCCACACGCCAAAAGTCGCGGGGCTAGCCGGCGAGGGGCTAGCCGGCCGGCGGAGGGCTAGCCGGCGGGCGCGAAGAACTCGAGCGGGATGTTGTCGGGGTCGCGGAACGACAGGCCCGACCCGTACGGCGCGTCGACCACGCCGCCGTGCGCGATGCCGAGTTCGTTGAGCTTGGTTTCCCACGCTTCGAGTTCGCCGCGGTTGGCGCAGCCGAACGCGACGTGGTCGAGACCGGGACGCGTCTCGTCCATCGCGGCGCTACCCGAGGGCGACGCGTGGAGGTGGATGCCGAACAGCGTGCCGCCCAGCAACCACACGGTGTGATGGAACGGGCCGGTGTCCTCGTCGAGCACGGGGTCGGAGTCGAACAGCTTCTGGTACCAGGCCTTGCTGCGCTCGAGGTCGCTTACCGTGACGGCGACGTGCGCCAGTGCTGGGAAATCCGCCATGAGTGCCTCCTGAGTCGACTGCGCGGACCGTACACCGATCAGTCAGTCCGCGAGTCGGGGCGGCGACAGACCCGGTGCAACTCTGGAGAAGGCGTCGAACGGGTAGGGCCGTTGGTATGGAGATTGTCCGCAATGAAGACGGCACACTCGTTGTTCCCGTGGAAGCGGCCCGAGTGCACGAGGAGCCGTCCGAAGACGGCGCTGCCGCCGCGCCGGTCGGAGCGACAACGCGCGTGCTGCACCCGGGCGAAGGTGGCTACGACGAGGCGCTGGCTCAGTGGGACCGGGAACAGAACCCCGACCGCGAGCCCGTGGTGTCGACGGCATCGGGACGCGAGCAGGCGATGCACGTCGTCGCCGCGGTCGCGTCATCCGAGGACCACGACGTCGCCGCTGCGGTCGAAGAGTTGGACGACGCCGAGGCCGGAGGCGAGGCGCTGCGTCACGTGCTGGTCGGCGGCGTCCATGCGGTAGAAGACTTCGCCGCCGAAGTAGCCGAAGCCGAAGGCGGCGACGTCCTGCCCGCGCACGAAGCGACCAAGATCATCGGCGAGGTACTGGCCGAACTCGACTGAGTCGACTCCACCCGGCCGACTCGATTGAGCCGGACAACTGAGCGTCGTAGCGGCCCGAGCCACGCCGTACACTTGGCTCATTCGCTCGTAAGTGGGCGTTGCTCTGTTGGGGAGCGCGGGCCTAGGCCCGGTTGAGGATGGGGAATCGATGCACCCGAGTTCGTCGTTGGGTTCCGTGAAGCGCACGTTGGGTCACGCGGCCCTTGCCGCGCTTCTGTTGTTGGGCGTTGCCGCGCTGCCG
>JBEEFT010000073.1:0-14336 GCA_041166225.1 Actinomycetota bacterium
CGTCGTTGAACACCGAGATCCAAACGCTGATGCCGGGCGAGTGCCTGCTCGCTGGCGTCGACACGCCGTTCGCGGTACCCGCCACGATCCACCTGTGGCGCGATGCGTTGCGCGACGCCACCGCTCCCCCCGAACCCCGACCCGTCGCCGCCGCCAACGTCGCGGCGATGTTGGACTGACGCGGCCATGAAGGTTGTCGCGATCGGCGACGCCCACCTCGGGCGCACCGCGGGCCCCGCCACGCTCAACGGCGTCAATCAGCGCGAGCTCGACTTCGACGAGTCGTTCACGCGGGCCGTCGACCTCGCACTCGCACAAGAGCCCGACCTGTTCGTGTGGCTCGGCGACATCTTCGACAAGCCGAATCCGTCGTACCGGTCGTACCGCGTGGCCCAGCGCGAACTCACGAAAATCCGCGAGCACGGCATCGCGCTGGTATCGATCAGTGGCAACCACGACACGCCGCGCATCGCGGGCACGGGCTCGCCGTACCGACCGCTCGAAGACGTGTTCACCGGCTTCAAGTTCGCGCCGGGCTTCGAGTACCGCGCTTTCGAATTCCCAGGCCTGATGGTGCACTGCGTGCCGCAGATGGCGTCCGTGCAAGCCACGCTCGACGCGTTGGGCGAGGTGAAGGCGAGCCGCAGCGCCGACCGCGTCAACCTGCTGTTGACCCATCCGCGCGTCCCGCAGGTCGAGCCGCGTTACGCGGATCTCAATGAGATCACGGTCGACGCGTCGGCCCTCGACTGCGATCTCGTCTTGCTCGGCCACTACCACTCGCACCGCGAAGTCACCAAGGGCATCTGGTACGCGGGCGCGCCCGACGCGTTCGGCTTCGCCGACGAGTACGACGACCCGAAGGGCCTGGTCGTGCTCGACACAACCGCCGGTACCGTCGAACACGTCGCCCTCGAAGGCCGTCGCCCGCTGGTGCACCCGTTTGCGGTCGACGCTCGCGGCGTCGGCCCCACCGAGGTCACCGAGAAGGTCGCGGCCCTTGCGGCCGCCGCGCCCGCCGGCGCGATGGTGTGGATCGAGGTCGACGGCGTCGCCGCCGAGGTGTGGGGCCAAACCGATCCGCGCGTGTGGAAGGAGGCGGGTGGGCACGCGTTGTTCATCCGCGTCGAGCCTCACTTGATGCACGCCGGAGTGCCGGTACAAAGCCTGCCCGAGCTGACCGGCGTGCAAGCTCGGTTCGAGTCGTGGATGGAGCCGCAGGAACTGATCGGCGTCGACCGGGCCGAGATCGTGACGCGGGGCAAGCACTACCTCGCCGACGCGGTCGTCGACGCGGAGTAAACCGAAGCCGCCGTGATCGTTCGTCACCTCTATCTCCAGAACTACCGGGTGTACGAAGGCGTCTGCGAGCTCGACGTGCCCGAAGGCCTGGTCGGCATTTACGGACCGAACGGCGCAGGCAAGAGCTATCTCATCGAGTCCATTCCGTGGGCGTTGTTCGGCTACGCACGCGGTCCAGTCGAAGAAGTGCGCACCACGGGTGTGAATGACGAATCCGTGGTCGAACTCACCTTCGACCACGAAGGACATAGCTACGTCGCTCGTCGCACGGTGAGCGGTGGCGGTAAGACCACCAAACGCGACGCCATGATCACCGCCGACGGGTTGCAGGTCGCCACTGGCGCCCGCGACGTCGAGCGCTACGTGCAGCAGGTCATCGGCATGAACGAGAAGGGTTTTCTTGCGTCGGTTTTCGCCGAACAGAAGCAGCTCGCCGCGCTGTCGTCGCAGACCGCAGGCGAACGCCGCAAGCTCGTGCTCGACCTGCTCGGCATCACACCCATCGAAAGCGCGGTGAAGGCGGTGCGCGTCGACGCGCGGAGTGCCGACACGACCTTGAAGTCACTGCAAACCGTCGCGTCCGACTTGGCCACCCTCGAAACCGAGCGCGACGACGCCGCGGCCGCGGCCGTAGCGGCCCGAACTGAGGCCGAGGAGGCGGTCAAGGTCGCCGCGGTGGCAACCGAGAAAGCTGCCGCCGCGCGCGACCGTCACGAGGCGATGGCCCGTCAGCTCGAAGTCGGCCAGAGTGTGGCCAAGCACCACGCACAGCTCGCGGCGCGCGTCGAAGCACTCACCGCCGAGGCCGCTGAGCTGGCGACGGCCGAAGCGCGTCTTGCGCAGCTGGGCGACACTGCGGCCACGGTTGCCGTCGCTCGCGCCGAATACGAAGCGGTGCGCGTGCTGCTCGAAGCCCGCGAACGTTTCGACAAAGCCGACGCTGCATACCGGGCGCTGGAACCCGCCGAGTCGCGCGGCTCGGGCGACAGCGAGGAGGAGCCCGAATACCCGTCCGATGGCGTCGCCGTCGCCGCCCGACGCGCCGCGTCAGACGCGGCGGCGGCCGTCGCCGGGCTCGAGGCGACCGCGGCCGCTCGGGCCGAGGCGCTCGCGACTGCCGCGGCCGCGCTCGAGAAAGCCGACGCCCTCGACGCCGGCGCCGAGTGCCCCACATGTGGGCAAACGCTCGGTGACGCCTTCGGTGAAGTGCGCGCCCACCGGGCTGAAGACGTCGCAACCGCGCAGGAAGCGCTCGATCGGGCGAAGCTAGAACTGTCGGCCGCGCGGGCCAGCGCGCGCGACGCCGACACCACGGCGGCCGCGGCTGAGCGTGCGTTGGCCGAAGCCCGCTCCGTGTGGCAGCGCGAGGCGAATCAGCGCGCCGCCCGGCGCGACGCCCGCGTCGCGGTACGCGCCGCAGCCGAACTCGTCAACGCGGCCGAGGCCGCGTGCGACGCGCGGCGCGCAGACCTGCGCAACGTGAAAGTCGAAGTGGCCCGCGCCGCGTTGACCGACGCCGAAGCGAACGACCGCCTGTCCGCCGAACTGCGCGGGCAACTCGGTCGCGCCGTCGCCGTCGCCAGCGACCTCGCGGCGGCCAAGGAGTCCGAACACGAGGTGGCTGAGCAACTGGCGGCCTTGCGGGCCGAAGCCAAGTCCGCGGGCCTCACGGCCGCTGCGGTGGCGGAAGCGTTCGAGCAGCGTCAGTCAGCGGCGGCAACCGCCACGGCGGCCGACGCTGCGTCGCGCGCCGCGGGTGAAGACGCAGCGCGGGCCGAGGCGAAGGCGGCGGCCACGGCGGTTGCGGCGGAACGCGCCGCCGAACAACACGCCCGCATCGAACCGCAAGCCGTCGAGGCGCGGCTACTCGGGCGGCTCGGGGAGTTGCTCGGGGCGTTCAAAGACCACGAGGCGGCGTCGGTCGGCCCCCGACTTGCCGGCCACGCACGCGCGCTCTTCGACGACATGACCGACGGTATTTACAGCGGGCTCGAGCTCACCGAGAACTTCGAGGTCCGCCTCACCGACGCGAACCGCACGTTCGACCTGAAGCGGTTCAGCGGGTCTGAAGTCGACGTGGCCAACTTGGCGCTGCGAATAGCGATTAGCGAGTGCGTCACTCTGCAGTCGGGCGGGGCGGTAGGCCTGCTCGTGCTCGACGAAGTGTTCGGCCCGCTCGACGCGTCACGCCGGGCGCGCGTGCTCGACGCCCTCAACAATCTCCAGAGCCGCTTCTCGCAAGTGCTCGTGGTCACCCACGACGACGACGTGAAGGCGCAGCTACCGAGCGCTATCGAAGTGAGGGTGACCGGGGAACGTCGGTCGACCGCGACCGTCGTTTAGCCCGAGCCTGGAACACAAGCCCCACCGCGATCACCAAGCCGAACACCAGGGCGCCACCGAGCGCTTCGTTACTCGCACCAAGCAACTTCAAACCGGACAGCGCGAGCACGAAGACCAGCACGGGCCGAATCAACGAGTCGGGCGCGTTGGCCGACGTGCGGGCACCCAGGTACACGCCGGGGACGCTGCCGAGGAGCAACGACGCGGTGAGACCGAGTTGAAAATCGCCGAACAGGATGTGACCGAACGCGGCCGACGCGACCAGCGGAACCGCCTGTACCAAGTCGGTGCCGACGAGCTGCGACGCCGACAACGACGGATACAGCATCAACAGGAACACGATCATCAGCGACCCCGATCCCACCGACGTCATACCCACCACGAACCCGCCGATCACGCCGATCAGGACGGTGGGGACGGCCTTCATCTGCACTTCGCCGATGTCGATGCGCGCCGACCGCCCGCGTTGGACCGTGGCCTTCGCGATGATCGCCGAGGCCGCGAGCAACAACGCGACCCCAAGGATCCTCTTGATCGTGTTCTGAAGGTCTTCGCCCTCGCCGAAAGATTTGAGCACGAGCACGCCGAGAAATGCGCTCGGCACCGAGCCCATGCACAACAAGCGCACCAGACGCATGTCGACGGTGCCACGCCGAGCGTGCACCAATCCGCCGACGGGTTTCATGATCACGGCGGCCACGAGATCGCTCGACACCGCGGCGAGCGGCTGCACGTTGAAGAGCAACACCAGCACCGGCGTCATGAGCGCGCCGCCACCCATACCGGTCAGTCCGACCACGAACCCGACGAGCAGGCCAGCTAGGGCCACCAGCCCGTCGATGTGCATCTCCACCAGAACGATAAAGAAGGTGGGTCGCGTTGGCAACCGCGCGCTGTTGCAGACTCGTGGCGTGGGTGTGTTGGCCTGTCCGATTGAACTGCTGGCTCTCGAAAACGAGGGTTCGGCGTGGCGATGCCCCGCGGGACACGCTTACGACATTTCCCGCGACGGCTACGTCAACTTGCTGCCGCCGGGCAAGCCGTCGCGACTGAAGTCGGGCGACGACGTCGAATCGATCCACGCCCGCCGCCGCTTTCTCGACGCAGGCCACTACGGCGTACTTGCGCGCCGACTGGCGACGCTGTCGCGCGAGTTAGCCGGCGGCGCCGGCGCGACCGTCGACGTGGGCTGCGGCGAGGGCTATTACACAGCGGGCCTTTCGGGCGACGAGGTGGTCGGCCTCGACCTGTCACGGGCCGGAATCCGGCTGGCGGCGCGCCGCCATAAAGGCGCGACGTTCGCGATCGCAAATGCGCTCGCGCTCCCCCTAGTCGGCGCCGGGGTCGACCAACTGGTTTCGGTGTTTGCACCAGTAGTGCCCGACGAGTTCGCCCGCGTCTCGCGCCCTGGCGCCCACCTGCTGATTGCCGTGCCCGCGGCCCAACACCTGGCCGCGGTACGCGCGCTGCTGTACGAAACTCCCCAACCCCACGACGAGGCCATGCCGCTCAGCGACGACGGCCGGTTCGCGCTGGTGCACCTCGAGCAGGTCGTCGGTGAGATCGAGATCGCAACGACCGACGTGCTGCGCGACCTGATCACGATGACCCCGTACCGGTTCGCGGTGCCCCCCATTGCCATCGAGCGAGCGCTGCGCGCGCCCACGCCGTTCACCACCCCGATCGAGTTCGCGGTGGGGGTCTTCCGCCGGGTTTCTGCGACACTTGACGGTGACGGTGAGTCGGCCGGGTGACCGCGGTGCTGTTCGCATTGAAAGATGCGCGGCATCGAGGAAAGTCGGGACTCCATAGGGCAGGGTGCTGGTGAGAGCCAGGACGCGGCGACGTGTCGGATTAGGGCAACAGAAAACAGACCGCCGATGGCCGCGTAAGCGGCACAGGCAAGGGTGCAACGGTGCGGTAAGAGCGCACCAGCGTCCGGGGTGACCCGGGCGGCTTGGTAACCCCCACTCGGAGCAAGGCCAAAACGAGGAAGCCGGCCCGGCTACGCCTCAGGTGGGCCGCATAGATGGATGGTCACCCATCCGGATCTCCGCAAGGAGCCGGAGGACAGGATCCCGCTTACAGGTCGACTCACCGTCTCCACCGAACACTTCTAGGGTGAATCGCATGCATCGTTGGGGAAACCGGACAGTTGTCGCGCTTGCCGCGCTCGTCGCAATGAGCGCGCTCGTGACGATCAGCGCGCCGTCGGCAAACGCGGCGTCGGCCCACAGCGTCGTCGACGCGTGCCGCACCGCGATCGGAACCGTCCCGCAGGTCGGCGAACGGAGCTGTCGCAGTGTCGAGCAGGTGCTGCGGGGGGGAGCAAACACGTGCCGCAACGTCGGTCAGGGCGACACGTGCGCGGTGTTGGACGGCCGCGCCGCGGGTGCCGCGCACATGCGGGCGTACGCCAAGAGCTGGGTGCATCGCGCGTTGACCCTGCAGCGTGGTCTTGACGACGACGTTGCCTTCGCGCAATCGACGATCTTGCACACCCACAACTCGTTCAACTCCTCCGTGTACGCGCCGCCGACGCTGACCAACCAAGATCCGAACCAGATCTATTCGATGTTCGACCAACTCCAAATGGACGTCCGCGCGATCGAAATGGACGTCCACTGGGTGCCCTCGGCGTACGGAACCGCGAAGACCGGTTACAAGGCAGTGACGCTGTGCCACGGCCAGGTCCAGGCCGGCGTGCACATCGGGTGCTCCATCGACCGGCCGCTCGAGTACGGCCTATCCGAACTGCACACGTGGTTGAACCGGCCCGAGAACCGCAACGAAGTGGTGCTGCTGTACCTCGAGAACAATCTCGACGGCAACCCCATGGCTCACGATCTCGTCGGTTCGGCCTTGCAGCACGTGCTCGGCGACCTCGTTGCCCGTCCGCCGGAAGACAAGCCGTGCGCGCCACTCCCCACGTCGACTACTCCGGCGTCGCTGCGCGCCGCGGGACATCGCGTGATCATCGTGGGCAACTGCGGCCCCGGTTCCTGGGGGTCGTGGGTGTTCGAGCGCGGCAACAACACGAACTGGGTCGAGTCGGGGTCGGGACCGGGCGACGATTACCCCGGTTTGCGCACGGGCTGCGCAGCCGAGCGCAAGCGCGCCGGATCGGGCCACGCGATCGTGCGCTGGTACGAGGATTCGACCTGGCTTACCGCGATGGTGAACGGCGACTCCGACCACCTCACCACCACGGAGGCCACCGCGATGGCGAACTGCGGAGCGACCCTGATCGGCTTCGACCAGTTGACGCCCGAAGATCCGCGCCTCGCCGCGGTCGTGTGGTCGTGGGCACAGAACGAACCGCGTGCAGCGAATCGCGCGCCGTTGTGCGCGGCGTCGACCGGCGACACCCACTTCCACGCGCGGACCTGTTCGGAAAAGCATTCGTTCGCGTGCGCGCTCGGCCCCGATCATTGGGTGGTGACCACCGCGGCGCAGCAATGGGCAAAGGGCTCGTCCGCATGTGCGGCCGAGTTCCCGGGATCGCGTTTCGCCGTGCCCGCAAACGGATGGCAGAACAGCCTGATGCGCGCCGCCGCGCGGGGAACAACGGTGTGGCTCAACTATGCCGACGTCAACGGCGCTGACGACTGGGTTGCGCTTTAGTGCTGCCCGGAGCCGACGAGTTATGGGCTGATCTCGACCCGTCGGTCCGCCACTGCAACCACGGCTCCTACGGCGCAGTGACGCGGCCGGTGCGCGAGCACCGCATGGCGTTGCAACTGCAAGCCGAGACGAACCCGAACCAATGGTTCCGCTTCGAGCTGCCCGAACGCTTGGAAGCAGCCCGGCGCCACATGGCCGCGTTCGTCGGCGTGGCGCCCGACAACGCGGTGTTCGTGGCGAACGCGACCTCGGGCGTCAACGTCGCGCTCAATGCCGTTCGTCTGCATGACGGCGACGAAGTGATCGTGACCGACCACGTGTACGGCGCGGTGCTGCGAACAGCGCGGCGCGCCACCGACCGCGTCAACGGATCGACGCGGATCGCCGCGATCGACCTCCTCGACGACATCGACGCGCACGTCGACGCGTTCGTGTCGCTCGCCAACGAAAAGACGCGGGTCGCGATCGTTGACCACATCGCCTCGCCGACAGGCCTGGTGTTGCCGGTTACCGAAATCGTGGGCGCGCTGCGAGCCCGCGGCGTGGTCACGATTGTCGACGCTGCACACGCGCCCGGCAGCCGCCGCTTGAACGTGGCCGACATCGGCGCCGACTTCTGGACCGGCAACTTTCACAAGTGGGCCGCGGCGCCCCGGCCGTGCGCGGCCCTCGCCGTCAGCGACGAATGGCGCGATCGCACCCAGCCGCTGGTCGCCAGCTTTGGTCTCGAGGACGGGTTCCCGAACAGCTTCAGCTGGCAGGGCACCGACGACTACACGGCCTACCTTTGCCTCGAGCCGGCCGTCGACATCCTCGAAAGCCTCGGGTGGGACGCGCTGTGGCACCACAACGACGAACTCGCGGCGTACGGCGCGCAAGTGGTGGCGGATCGCCTCGGGACAGAACCGGCGCTACCTACCGCGGCGCGCGGCCCGATGAGCCTCGTGGCGCTGCCCGACGGCCTCGTCACCGACGACGCGTCGGCCCGCGCGCTGATCGCGCGCGTCTCCCAGGAGTTATCGGTGGAAGTCGCGGTGAACCCGTGGCGCGGCGGCGGGTACCTCCGGATGTCTGCGCACGCGTACAACGATGCGTCGGACTTCGACACGCTCGCCAAAGGACTGCCGGATCTGCTTGCGGGTTAGCCCGTCACGGCCTCGAGGTGCGCGGTCTCGTTGAACGACACCAGCGTGGGCTGAGGGCCCGTCGTGCGAATCCGCGACACCGAGGCCACCGCGCAGAACAGTCGCCACGCCGCGTCGTCGCCGGAGCCGACCGCCCACGCGACCGCGGCCTTGATCGGCGACACGTGACTCACCACCACGACGTCGGCCGACGCAGCCTCCACAGCCAACTCGGCACAGGCCTCGCGTACCCGCACCCCGACGTGGCTCAGCGACTCGCCGCCGGGCGGCACCCACGAGGAGTCCGCTCGCCAGTGGTCCCAAACCTCGGTGGGCACATCGGAGAGCGGCGCTCCTTCGTAAATCCCGTAGTCGACCTCGATCCACCGCTCGTCGAACACGACGTCGACACCGCCGCACGCGGCCGCGATCGCCTCGGCTGTGGCGCGAGTGCGGGCCAGCGGGCTCGCGATTATTCGCGCCGGCGCCGGGGACGATCTAGCGAACGAGGCGCCCAGCGCCGCCGCCTGCGCCTCGCCGACTGCGTCGAGCGGCAGGTCGGTTCGACCGAGCAACCGGTTCTGCGCGTTCGACTCGGTGCGCCCGTGACGGGCCACGATCAGCACGGCGTGAGTGTGCCCGTGGCCATGAACGCCCGGCGCCGTTCGCCGTCACGCAGACCGAAGCGGCGCACCACGTTCACGGCGACCACCAGACCGATGAGCTCGCGCACGACCAGCACAACTACCGGAGGCGCGATCGCGTGCGAGCCGTAACTGCCGAACGCGGGCCACCAGAACAACGCCTGTTGCGCGAATACGGCGTCGAGCACGAGGTGTGCGAGCAGCCCGACCGGAATCGCGATGAGGCGCTTGCGCAACGGCCGGCGATTAGTGGTGGTGAGCATCACGACCACCAGCACGCCAACCGCGAACGCCAGCGTGTGGACCGGCCCGCGATGATGCAGCGGCGCATCGAGCACGTCGGGCGCCAGCGCGCCCGCGGCCACGAGGCGATAGTCAAAAGACTGGTCGTGCAGCACGAGCCACGTCCCCATCACGGCGCACGCCGCGAACCACAGGATCACGTGGGAATGAGGATGCGCCCGCACTGTTCGCAGGACATGTGCTCGCCTGGCTTCAGGCGGTGGAGGTGCTCGACGTCGACGGCCGACAGGCTCAGATGGCAGCCGGTGCACGCGCCGTTTACGACCTGGGCGACTGCCACGCCGCCCATGCTGGCCCGCATCCGTTCATAGGTGGCCAGCAGCGCCTCACCCACTGCTGCGGCCGTGGCGGCGCGTTCGGCCTGACGCGTGGCCAACTCGGCGCCGGCGCCGCCTTCGGCTGCGGCTACAGCGGCCAGCACGGCCGGAGCGTCGGCTGCGACTGCATCGAGTTCGGACCGCGTCGCGTCCTGCTGACTGAGCAAACCGTCACGCTGTTCGAGTAGTTCCAGGCCGCGCTCTTCGAGCGCACCGGCCTGAGCCCGCAGCTGATCGATCTCGTGGATGATCGCCTGCGCGTCGCGGGTTCCCGCGCCCGGTGATCGCAAGTTGTTGTCGAGCGCGGTTGCACGCTCCTCGACAGTGGCCAACTCGCGCTCCACGAGCTCTTCGGCCGAAGCAAGTTCACCGAGTTGGGCGTCGAGCGCCGTGAGTTGGGCCTGTAGCGCGTGGCGCCGTTCGTTGAGCTCGTGGGCCGCGGCGCGTTCGGGCAGGTTCCCGAGGCGTCGCCGCAATTGGTCGATCGCGGAATCGTGCTCCTGCAATGACCAGAGGGCGCCGAGCGGCGTGCTGTTTACGGTGGACATGGATACGGCCCCATCTGGTCACGATCCCAGCCCGGCGGATCACAGTTGCCGCCACCCGAGGGCGGACGCGTCGGCGGCGGCGAGCTGGGCGGGGGCGACGTCGACGGAGGCCGGTCGCCACCAGTGGTCGGCGGACCGCCGGGGCCGTCGGGGAACACGATCGTCCCACCAGCGCCGACGATGGTCGTGCCCGGTGAAGTGGGACCGGCCGGACCGTTTACCGCGGTACCCGGAGTCGAACCCTGGCCCTTGATCTGCTTGTTGCCGATTTGGCGCGGGTCGGGCGCGGGGAAGGGCATGGCTGGGCGCCCTTGCATCGCGGTGCGCATGAACTGGCCCCAAATGCGAGCGGGGAACGACCCGCCGGTGACGTTGCCGACGCCGCCCACGCCGTGCATCGAAATCTCTGCGTCGGGCGCACCCATCCACACAGCGGCGGCGAGCTGACGCGTCGCGCCGACGAACCACGCGTCGCGGTAGTCCTGGGCGGTGCCGGTTTTGCCGAACACCGGCCACTTCCCCGGATTGGCCGCAGTGCCGGTGCCGCCGCTCACCACTGACTTCAGGATTGACACGGCGGTGCGCGCCGTCTGGGGCGAGACGCGGCGCTCGCCCTTGGTCGCGCCGCGGAACAACACCTTGCCGTGGCGATCGAGCACCTTCTCGACGAAGTACGGCTCGTGGTACACGCCGTCGTTGGCGAGTGTGGAATACGCCGACGCCATTTCGAGCGGTGACACGCCCAGCGTCAGAGCGCCGATCGAGATCGACGGTGTGACGCAGTCACAGTCCGGGCCGCCGTTCACGCTGTGCACCCTCAGGTCCGACACGACGCCAAGGTCGTGGGCGGCCTTCTCGACGTTCTCCAAACCGGTGGCGGACGCAAGGCGGGCGTAGGCGCAGTTGACCGAGTGCGCAGTGGCGTCGGTCAACGAAATCGACCCGGCCGCTTCGCCCTCGAAGTTTTCGAGTTTGTAGGGATTGTTGCCGGGGAACTCGACGGTGCAGGGCGACGAGCCATTCAATATGGTCGACGGGCCGTAGCCCTGCTCGATGCCGGCGGTCAGCACGAACGCCTTGAACGACGACCCCGGTTGACGATGTGATTGCGTCGCGAGGTTGAACTTCACCGACGCGAAGTCCTTCCCGCCCACGATCGCGCGCACCGCACCGGTTGCGGGCTCAACCGAAGCAACCGCGGCGGTGAATCGGCCTTTCGTGTCGGGCAGAATCTTCGTCACCGCGTCTTGCGCAGCGGCTTCGACCGCGGGGTCGAGCGTGGTGACGATCTTGAGGCCTCCCTTGAACACCGCGTTGTAGCGCTCTTGCGCTGTGTCGCCGAGGCGCCGGTCGTCGAGCAGCCTTTGCTTCACTTCCTCGACGAAGTAATCGTTGGTCTCCTGTTCGAGGCTCGCAACCTTCGCGGGAAGGGGCGTGGCAAGAATCTGATCGCCGGTGCTCTTCGGATAGACGCCGGAACTGACGAGCCGGTCGACCACGACGCGCCGCCGAGCACGGGCCGCATCGGGAAACTTGATCGGGTCGTAGTTCACCGGATTCCGGATCGTCCCGGCCAGCAACGCCGCGTCGGCGTCGTTGAGTTGCGACGCCCGCTTGCCGAAGTACACCTCGGCCGCGGCCTGCACGCCGTAGGCGCCGTTGCCGAAGTACACGGTGTTGAGGTAGCGCTCGAGGATGGCGTTTTTCGAGAGGTGATCCTCGAGCCGCCATGCCAGTAGCGCCTCGCGCACCTTTCGATCGACGGTCTTCTCCGGTGTAAGCAGTGAGTTCTTCACGAGCTGCTGGGTGATCGTCGACCCGCCCTGACGCACGGCGCCCGACTGCACATTCGTCGCCAGCGCGCGGAACGTGCCGCGAAGGTCGACGCCGTGGTGCTTCCAAAAACGGTCGTCCTCGACGCCTACGACGGCATTGATAACGGCCTTGGGTACCTGGCGCAGGTGCACGGGGGCGCGGTTTTCGTCGGCGTGCAGGACGGCCAGCGTCGACCCGTCGCGCCGTTCGACAACGGACCGTTCGCTCAATTCGGTCATATCCGCCAGGCCTTCGGCCTTGGATGCTTTCCAGTTCCCCGTGAAGGCGCGCGCCTGGGGAATGAGGATCATTAAGCCCGCGGCCAATAGGACGCCACCGACGACGGCTGTTTTGACGCACCGGAGGACGACCTGCACAGTGCGCAGAGGCTAATTCACCACTACCGCCGCCCTTGCGCGGCTGGCGCTCGATCGAATAAAGAAAATTCGGCATCGAATCATTTCCTATTTTCCCCAGCATCGGTACTCTTCTCCCCGAACGGTTCGGCGCCGACAGATACGGCGTCCGCGACATCCGCACGACGAGCAAGGGTTGGGGAATTGACCGACGAACAACGGGCGCTCACGGCGCACCTGTTCCGCCGAGCTGGATTCGGCGCGCGCAAGGCTGACCTCGACGCGTTCGAAGGCCGCGACTACACCGCAGCCGTCGAAGCCATGGTGAACCCCGACTCCAAGAACCGTGACGCGCCGAACGTCGTCACCCAGCAGGCCGGCGGCCTCAGCACTCCGGCGCTCAGCACGATCCAAGAGGCGTGGTTGCAGACAATGGTCAACTCGCGCGCCCCCCTGGTCGAGCGGATGACGCTGTTTCTCTCGAACCACTTCGCCACGGCCTACGACCCCAGTGCACACGTAGATATCGCGGCGCTGCTCGATCAGCAGACCACCATTCGCAAGTTCGCGCTGGGCAGCTTCGCCGACCTGGCCCGCGCCATGATCGACGACAAGGCGTTGGCCTGTTATCTCAACAACGACCGCAACGACAAGACCAAGCCCAACGAGAACCTCGCCCGCGAGCTCATGGAGCTGTTCATCCTCGGCACCGGGAACTACAGCGAGGCCGACGTCAGAGAAACCGCCCGCGCGCTCACCGGGTACACGTTGGTCACGCCCGCGTTCGGCCAGCGCCCCAAGCTCACCTACGACAAGTCGCGTCACGACGACGGACCCAAAACCATCTTGGGTGTCACCGCGAACTTCACCCCGCACAGCGTGCTCGAGTTGTTCCTCAGTCAACCGGCGGCGCGCCAGCACCTCGCCGAGAAACTCGTGGCCCACTTTGTGGCACCGACTCCCGACGCATCTCTGGTCAGCGCAGTAGCTGCGGCGCTCGCACCAGACTGGCAACTGTCCAAGGCGCTGCGCACCATCTTTTATTCGGCGCAGTTCCGCGCCGCCGGCGCGCGTCAGTCACTGGCGAAGACGCCGGCCGAATACGTCGTCGGCATCATGCGCGCGCTCGGACGCACGGAATACAACGAGGGCAACAACGCAGTGTCCGCGGCCGGGCAAATGCTGTTTCGCCCGCCGAGTGTGGCCGGTTGGCCCCTCGGCGTTCGCATGCTCGGTCCCGGCGCGATGCTCGCCCGGTACAACGCCGCTTCTACGTTCGGCCGCAACCACGCGAAGAACCCATCAGCGGTTGCGCCAAGCGGGCCCGAACTCGTGCCTCTGATCGAGGCGTTCGGCATGACGTCGCTGTCCCAGCCCACGCTCGACGCACTGAACGCCTACTCCGACGCCACGATGCAGCAACCGGCGCCGGTCCGCACCGCGGGCATCATCACGCTGCTCGCCTCCTCACCGGAATTCAACCTCGCATGAATACGCCCATCTCCCGACGTTCGGTGCTTCGCGGCATGGCGATCGGCGCCACCGCTCCAGTGTGGGTTCGCTTCGCCGAACCGGCCTTCGCCGCAGGCGCGACGCCGGCCAACGCGCCTCGGCACCTTCTGGTCGTGTTCCTGCGCGGCGGCAACGACCCGCTTCAAACCGTCGCGCCGATGAGCAACAGCGCGTTGCAGAAGATGCGGCCGAACGTCGGCCTGCGCGACAGCGAAATGTTGCCTATGGGCAACGGCTACGGCATCAACAAGCAGGTGCCCGTGCTGTCCGATTTCTGGCGCGCCCGCCAACTCGCCGTGATCCAGCAGGTCGGCACTACCTCCGCCGACTTCTCCCACAGCATCGCCACCCGCCGGTGGGAGACGGCCAACCCGAACGACCGCTTCAACTCGGGCTGGCTCGGGCGTTACCTCGACAACACCCAGGGCGTCGGCCACGTCCGCGCCGC
>JBEEFT010000074.1:0-15784 GCA_041166225.1 Actinomycetota bacterium
TCTTGTTCTGCGTCCGGATTCTTCTTCGACGCACCGGACACCGCCGACGCCTTATCGGTGGACAAGTCGCCGTTGCGGAGTGCTTCGTCGAGCGTTGGCTGGTCGCCGAGGTTCCACGACGTCTGCAAGTCGTCGATGGCATCGCGAACCGACCCGCCCGTCTCATTCGCCATCCATTCCGCTGCGTTGCGGTGCCCGGCGCCGGCCCATGCGCCGGTCTCGTCGATGCGCTTGGCAACGACCAAACGCACAGCACCGCACAGCCGTTCGGCCTCGGCCATCTTGCGCAACAGCGTGGCGGCGTCGGCGCCCATCAACCGCGTGGGATCAATGGTCGCGGCGATATCGCGCAACTCCTCCACCACGAAATCGACACGCTCGAACATTTGTACGAGTCTACCGAAGGGGTGTGACACCGGGGCCGGAGCGATCGCGCGACGTACGATCAGCGCGCTGTGACCGTCCGACTGATCGCTACCGATCTCGACGGCACGCTGCTACTGCCCGACGCGACGATCGCGCCCGGGGTGCGCTCTGCGATCGCGCGTGCGCAGCGAGCGGGCATCGACGTCGTGCTGATGACGGCGCGTAGCTGGCGATCGGCGCGTCACATCGCGGAGGCGGCGGGGGTGACGGGCCTCGCGGTGTGCTCGAACGGCGCGGTCATCTATGATCTTTCGCGCGAGGAAGTCGTCCACGCCAACACGTTCGACAGCGACGCCCTCGCCAGCTTCGTGCGCGACTGTCAGCGCGCAAACGAGGTGGTGCTCGCGTGGGAGACGGCGACCGCGGCGTATCGGTCACCCGAGTACCACGCCATGTCGACCTACGACGCCAAGTACGCGGGCGCGTATCTGCGATCGGTGCAAGTGGTCGACAGTTTCGACGCGTCGGACTCCGTGACGAAACTGCTCATCCGTCATCCGACGTGCGGGCCCGACGAATTGTTGGAAGCGCTGCGCCAACTCGACCATCCCGTCACGCTCACGATCTCGGGTGGGCCCTTCGTCGAGGTCACCGCGCCGGGCATCACCAAGGCGCATGCGCTTCAGATGTTGTGTGCCGACCGCGGCCTTACGGCGGACGACGTGGTCGCCATTGGCGATCAGGTCAACGACCTACCGATGTTGTTGTGGGCCGGCCGCGGTGTGGCGATGGGCAACGCGCACCCAGACGTGCTCGCCGCGGTGGCCGAGCGCACAGCGTCGAATGTCGAGGACGGCGCCGCGCTCGTGATCGAAAGCGTGCTTGGCGCTATGAGGATCTAGACGTTACGCGCCATGTTCGCGAAGCGCGTGTAGTGACTGAGGAACGCCAGGTTCGTAATGCCCGTCGGCCCGTTACGGTGCTTGGCCACGATGACTTCGGCCGCGCCCTTGTCGGGCGAGTCGGGGTTGTACATCTCGTCGCGGTACAGGAACATCACGACGTCGGCATCCTGTTCGAGCGATCCGGATTCGCGAAGGTCTGATAGCAACGGGCGTTTGTCGGCCCGAGACTCCAAGTTTCGTGACAGCTGCGACAGCGCGATCACGGGGATCTGCAACTCACGGGCCAGGATCTTCAACGACCGGCTCATTTCGGCGACTTCGACCTGCCGGCTCTCGGCCCGCGTCCGACCCGTCATCAGTTGCATGTAGTCGATGATGATCAGCCCGAGGCCTTCACGCGCCTTGAGTCGCCGAGCCTTGGCCCGGATGTCCATCACGGTGACGTTGGGGTTGTCGTCGATATAGATCGGCGCCTCGGCCAGCCGGCCCACCGCGTTGGTGACCTTCTGCCAGTCCTTGTCGTCGAAGTTTCCGGTCTTCAGTTTTTGCGCGTCGACCCGCGCCTCGGAACAGAGCAGGCGCTGCGTGATCTCGTCGCGGCCCATCTCGAGGCTGAACAGCAGCGTGGGCACCTGCGCCTCCATCCCGGCGTGAGCGAGGATGTTCAAGGCGAACGCTGTCTTGCCCATCGCGGGACGGGCGCCGACCACGATGAGGTTGTTGGGTTGCAGACCGGCGAGCCGCTCGTCGAGGTCGGTGAAGCCGGTGGGCACACCTGTGACCGCCTCGCCCCGCTCGTACAGCGCTTCGAGCTTGTCGAGGGCGTCGGACAGCAGGTCTTTCACCGGCATCATGTCGTCGCTCAAGCGGCGCTGGTTGACCTCGAAGACCAGCGTCTCGGCGCGGTCGATGACTACCGACACGTCGTCGGGTAGCGAATACCCAAGGTCGGCGATCTCACCGGCCACGCCGATGAGGCGGCGCAACAGCGAGAACTCTTCGACGATGCGGGCGTAGCGGTTGGCGTTGGAGATCGCGGGAGTGCCGGATTGCAACGAAATCAGTGCGGGCGCGCCACCGATCGCTTCGAGCAGGCCGTCACGGTGTAGCTCGTCGGCCACGGTGACGGGGTCGGCCGGTTCGCCGCGGTGGTACAGCGCCTCGACGGCTTCGTAGATGTGGCCATGCGCCGGCTTGTAAAAGTCCGCGGCGGTGAGCTTCACCTCGGCCGCGGCGCCGATGGCATTGGGCGACAACAACATGGCGCCGAGCAGCGACGCCTCGGCCGCTAAGTCGTGAGGCGGTACGCGGGTACCGGTGCCGCGGTTACGGCGCGCATCGTCGAGTGACTGAACCATCGGGACCGTGATCCTCCGCTATTCGCCCTGTGGACGGTTAGTGCGCAAACAGGGGGATTTCATTGTGGAGAACCGTGAGGAAACGGCGACCTCGTCCACAGGCTCATGTGGCAACCGTACGGAGACGGTGTAACAACGAGGAGGACCCCGCCCTTGCCGGCGATTCAGCGACAGAAAACCACTGTCGCTGAATCGCCGGCACGGCCGGGGTCCTCGTCGTACTGCCAGGTGCTTTATGCGCTGGTGACCTCGAGCGTGACCTGGAACTTCACGTCGCTGTGCAGCTGCACCGGGATCTCGTGGGTGCCGACGGTCTTGATCGGCTCGTGGTGCGCGAGCTTGCGCCGGTCGAGTTCGACACCGGTTTGTTCCTGCACCGCGGCGACGATGTCGGCTGGCGTAACCGAGCCGAAGAGCTTGCCTTCGGCACCGGCCTTGGCGGTGATCTTGATCACGGCCGGCACCAGGGTGCGGGCCACGACCTCGGCCGCTTCGCGGTCTTTGGCGTCGGACACGTCGCGCTTGCGCCGCATCGAGTCGGCCTGGGCGCGGATGCCGGCGGTGGCCGCGATGGCGCGCCCGCTCGGAATCAGCAGGTTGCGGGCGTACCCGTCGGCCACGTCGACGATGTCGCCGCGCTTGCCGACGCTGTCGAGGTCTTCACGTAGGACGATTTTCATTCGTCGTCCTCCGGGACCGCGGCCGGGATCGCTTCGGCGTCTTCGAGCAACGCGTCGAGCACGTCGGGCGCGTCGGTGTCGGCCAGCGTGGGCTCGGTGGCATCGACGTCGTCACGACGAGGACCGTCACGACGAGGACCGCCGCGTCCACCGCCACCACGGCCTCCGCCACGCTCGCTGAGCGTGCGCTGGGCGTAAGGGAGCAGGGCGAGCTCACGCGACGTCTTGATTGCGATCGCAACGTCACGCTGATGCTGCACGCAGTTGCCGCTGACGCGGCGCGTGCGGATCTTGCCGCGGTCGCTCATGAACTTCCGCAGGACGTGGACGTCCTTGTAGTCGACCCACACGGTCTGGTCCTTGCAGAACTGACAGACCTTTTTCTTGATGCGGCGACCGGTGTCTTTCGGGTTGCGCTTCCGGTCGCGATCGCGCTGTTCACGTGCCATTAGAACGGCTCCTCGTCGTTGCTGAATCCACCGGCGCTCGCGGCGCCGCCGCCGCCACCGAAGTCTTCGTTCGCGGCCGGACGGCTGTTGCCGCCGCCGCTACTGAAGTCGCCGCCGTCGCCGCCCTGGCGCCGCTCGTTGCGGGTGACCGTGGCCGACGCCCAACGCAGGCTGGGGCCGATCTCGTCGGCGGCTACTTCGACCACCGTGCGCTTCTCGCCTTCCTGGGTTTCCCAGGAACGCTGCTCCAGGCGGCCCGTGACCATCACGCGCATCCCCTTGGTCAGCGACTCGGCCGCGTTCTCGGCCATCTCGCGCCACACGACGACGTTGAAGAACGAAACCTTCTCTTCCCACTCGTTGGTCTGGCGGTTCTGCCACCGGCGATTCACCGCGAGGCCGAATGTGGCGTTCGCGGCACCTGCGGGGGTGAAGCGCAGTTCCGGGTCACGCGTGATGTTGCCCACGAGGGTGACGCTGTTGTCGGTCATGACTCTGCTCCTGTGGCGGCTCCGGCCGGAGCGCCTGTAGTTGCCGGCGCCTCTTCAGCGGGCGGAGCTTCCACGGGTCGGGTGCGCCGCGTCTCGCGGCTGGCCACCTTGTCGGGAATCCGCATCACCTTGTGACGCAGGACTTCGTCGGCGAGGTAGAGGACCCGGTCGAGCTCGGCCACTGGCCCCGGCTCGGAGTTGAAGGCGAGAAGGACATAGTTGCCCTCCCAGCGATGCTTCAGCTCGTAAGCGAAGCGCCGCTTGCCCCACCGATCGGTGGTCACCTTGGTGCCGTCTTTGGTGATCGGCGCGGTGGCACGGTCGAGAACGGGCCGGATGGCCTCTTCCTCAAGTGTGGCGTCGAAAATGACAACTACTTCATACGCCCGCATAAGCGGTGTACCTCCTCTGGACCCGATGTCGTGCACCGGGGCTCCGCCAAGGTGACGGAGCAGGTGGGATATTCAATTGATGTCCTCTTCGAACGGGCCGAAGCGGACAGGCGATGGTACTCGACGCGAGGTTCCGTCGCACCTCGATGAGTATGTCGCGGGGGTGTGACAACGGCCCCGAAGCCTTAACGTTGCGATGTGACCGCGATCTTGCCGGTGGGTGCCCGGCTCCATCCGTGGAACGACGGCTTCTCGCTGGCGTTGCCCGACGTCACGCCCGCGGTGCTCAACGATGCGCAGCGTGAACAGTTCGCGCGCGACGGCTACGTCGTGGTGCCCGACATCGCAACGGCCGACGAGCTGGTGCCGCTCGTCGCAGATCTCGACGCCCTCGAAGCCAAGACGGACTCATTCCTGCAGAAGCAGGACAACGGTCGATTTAACATCGCCGAGTCTGGAGCGATCACCTTCACCACGCACTGCGTGCTGCACAGCGCCGCGGCCCGCGCATTCGTGAAGCACCCGACGCTGGTCGGGTTGTGCAACGAACTGCTCGGTCCCGACGTGAACCTGTACTGGGATCAGGCCGTGTACAAAAAGCCCGAGAAGCCACGGCCGTTTCCCTGGCACCAGGACACGGGCTACACCTACACCGACCCGCAGCACTACCTCACGTGTTGGGTGTCGCTCAACGGCGCCACCGTCGACAACGGTTGCCCGTGGGTGCTGCCGGGTGCGCACCGTCACGGCACGATGCTGCACCGCTGGGTCGACCCGATCGGATGGCAATGCCTCGACGAGGTCGACGGGGCGGTGCCGGCCGAAGTACCGGCGGGCGGAGCCGTGGTGTTCTCGTCGTTGACGCCGCACCAAACCGGGCCCAATCTCACCGACGAGGCGCGCAAGGCCTACATCGTGCAATACGGACCAGTCGGAATGCGCCGCGTGTTGGGCGAGTGGTGGGCAGGGACGGCACCGACCGGCACCGAAGCATGTGACGAGCCTGATCGTCAGTTCGCCGTGTTGCGCGGCGGCCTCGCCGTCTAGCCACTCCTTCGTATGCGCCCTTGCTGTCACTTCACCCGACGCCAGATGTTGCAGTGGGGCGCGCTCGTCGCGGCCACGCCCGTGGTCGCCACGGTGGCGGACACGTCACGCGCGTACGGGTTGACGCGCTCCGTTGCGCAGAATCCGGCGTTGCCGATAAACCTCGAGCTGGTCACGCTCACCGAAACGAGCGCGGTGATCACGTGGTTCACGGGCGATCCCACGCGGCCCGACCGTTTCGGTCGGTTAGCTCCGATGCCCGCCGACACCGAAGTGCTGCTGGGCACGTCGCGCGGTTCGCTCAAGACGATTCATCACGACACCCGCCCGTCGCCATACCACTACGTCGAAATCCGCGGCCTCGAGCCGGGTCAGAGCTACGTGTGCGTGGCGCAGTCCAACGGCGTGGCCGCGTTGCCGTCCGCCGCGAACCTCGGCAACCCGGTCGGCACCTCGGCGCTGCGCGGTGCGAACACGTCACTCGTGTTCTCCACGCCGCAGCCGCCGCCCGGTCGCCACCTGTTCACGGTGGCGCTGTGCAACGACTTGCACCTCGGCGAGAAGACCGCCGGTTTGTTGACGACCCAAGCCGGCATCGGCTTGCCGCCGGGGATCGAACAGGTGCCCGGCAAGCGGCCTTACCCCGAGATCATGGCCGCCGCACTGGCCAAGGAAACGCGCGAGCGCGGCGCCGACCTGTTGCTCGCGGCGGGCGACATTTCGAGCGAGGCAGCACAGGTCGACGTGCGTAACGCCAAACACTTCCTCGACCAGTTCGGTCAGTACCGCAGCGACTACTTCGTGGCCCGCGGTAACCACGACCGACCGCACGCCGGCGACACGACCAAAGGGTGCTCGCCGTACCCGCACAGCGCGACGCTGCACGACTGCTTCCACGACACGTTCGACCCGGGAGCGCCGGCGTGGTTCACCGCCGAGAAGTTCGGGATGCGGATCGTCGGCATCGACACGTACGACACGACGGGCAGCGGTCGCGACAGTTCGCTCAGCAACGCGCAGATGACGTTCCTCGGACGCGAGTTGTTCCGCGACAAGGACCGCCCGACGCTCGTGTTCGGTCACCACCCCGTGGTGCTCGACGCCACAACCAACGCATTGCCGCCGGTCGCGTACGGCATGAAGCCGGCGCAGGCCCGCCAACTCACTGCTTGGTACAAGCACACGCCGGGCGTGTTCCTCCATCACGCCGGCCACACCCATCGCAACAAGCGTGCGGTATCGCTCGCCGCGCCCGGTGTCGTGTTCCAGGAAGTGTCGGCGACCAAGGAGTACCCCGGCGGCTTCACGCTCGTGCGCATTCACGAAGGCGGCTACGCGATGAACTTCTACAAGTTCCGCGACCTCGCCGCGCAGGAGTGGTCCGAACGCAGCCGGCCCGAATACCTCGGTGCGGCGCCGAGCTACACACTCGGCAACGCGGCAGACCGCAACGCGGTCGTGCATCGCGACTTCTCAGGCTTGCAGCGCGCCAAGTAGCTCGTCGACCGATCAGTACCGCGTGATCAGCTTGCGGTTGGTGGCTGCCCCTAAGTTGCGGCCATGGCAGACGAACTGGTGGTGCGCGACGACGCCGACGGCGTCGCGACGCTCACCCTGAATCGCCCGGACAAGCTCAACGCACTGACGCCGGCGGTGTTCGTCGCGCTCCGGGCCCACCTCGACGCTTTGACCACCGACGACAGCGTGCGGTGCGTGGTGGTGACGGGGGCCGGACGGTCGTTCTGCGCCGGCCACGACCTAGCGGCGATCTCGACGGGCGAACGCGCGCCGTCGCGCCACTTCGAAGCCGAGACCGTCGACGCACTGGAACAGCTGCCCAAGCCGACGATTGCGAAGATCAAGGGGCACTGCTTTACCGGCGGGCTCGAACTCGCGCTCGGGTGTGACCTGTTGGTGGCGGCCGAGTCGGCGCAACTCGGCGATACGCACGGTCAGTGGGGGCTTGTGCCCGTGTGGGGCATGTCGGTGCGCCTGCCCGAGCGCGTGGGCCGGTCTCGGGCGAAAGAGTTGATGTTCACGTCACGGCGGATCCGTGGGGACGAGGCGGCCGCGATCGGTCTCGTCGACCGCGTCGTCGCCGACCTGGAACTCGACGTCGTCGTCACGGCTCTGGCGAACGAGATCGCCGCGAACTCGCCGGGTACCAATCGCATCGACAAGCAGCTGGTGCTCGCGCATTGGGCGACCAACCGCGACGACGCGCTGGCGTTCGAACGGTCGTTGCCCTTCGGTGTCCCCGACGACATGCGCGAGCGCATGGCCGCGCCGACGAAGAAGCAGTGATGCGCCGCGTCGTGTGCACTGAGTACGGGCCGCCATCGCTGTTGCGCGTCGTCGACGAGCCCGACCTCGACGCTCGTCCTGGCGTGGCCGTTGTCGACGTCGAGGCCGCGGGCGTGAACTTCGTAGACGCGCTGTTCGTGCAGGGCACGTATCAAATCAAGATCCCGCCGCCGTTCACGCCGGGCTCGGACTTCGCCGGCACCGTGCGCGCGGTGGGAGACGGCGTCGACAACATTGCCGTTGGCGACCGCGTGCTTGGCGCCACTTTCGGTGCCTACGCATCGCAACTCGCGGCGCCTGCGAACACGCTCACGAGGCTGCCACCAAATCTCGACGTCGACCGGGCGGCCGCACTGCTGCAGAGCTATTGCACGATGTGGTTCGCGTTCACGCGTCGCATGCAGTTGCGCGCCGGGCAGCGCGTGCTGGTGCTCGGTGCGGGGGGCGGCGTCGGGTTGGCCGCCGTCGATATCGCGGTTGGGCTCGGTGCCGAAGTGATCGCGGCCGCGTCGTCGCAGGACAAGCTCGACGCGGCACGTGCCGCCGGGGCTACGCACACGATCAACTACACGACCGAAGACCTCAAAGCCCGCGGAAAGGAGATCGGCGTGGACGTCGTGGTCGACCCGATCGGCGGCGACTTGGCCGAGGCCGCGTTGCGAGCGTCGGGGTGGATGAGCACCTACATCGTGATCGGCTTCGCCAGCGGCCCGATCCCGAAGGTGCCGGCCAACCTCGTGTTGTTGAACAACCGCAGCGTCGTCGGCGTCGACTGGGGTGCCTGGACGGGTCGTGACCGCGCCGGCCAAGCCGCGTTGCTCGACGAACTGATGGACGCAGTGCGTGATGGCCGCGTGCACCCGCCATCGCCGACGCGCGCTCCGCTCGACCAGGCCGGCGAGGTGTTGCAGGCCGCGCTCGACCGGCGTCTCGTCGGCAAGACCGTGCTGGTGCCTTAGGACACGGACTTCACGAAGTCGACCACTAACTCCGCCGTGCGATCCGGCAGTTCCTCGGGTATCCAATGGCTCGCGCCCTCGAGGATCTCGTAGCGGTAAGGACCCGTCACGTAGTCGCCGGTGAGGTCGGCTGCGGTGCGCCCGAGCGCGAAGTCCTTCGTGCCGTACACGTACATGGTCGGGATGTTGATCGTGCCGATCCCGGTAGGCGCCTGCAACGGAACCGCGCGATACCAGTTCAACGCACCGCGGGCCGCGCCCGGCTCTTGCATCAGCGCGCGGTACTGCGCGATGTACTCCTCGGACAGCCCGGACTTGGCCAAGGTCGCCCACGTCCGTTTGCTCACCAGCGGGTTGGTCAAGCTCCACTCGGGCAGCGCGGGAAGCTGGAAGAACCCCGCGTACGAGCTCTTCAACAGCTGGCTGCTGCGCATGGTGCTCTTGGCCAAGGCGCGCGGGTGCGGTGTGGTGATCGACGTCACCGTCTTGACCCGCTCGGCGTGGTTCGCCGCGAGTTCCCACGCCACCATGCCGCCCCAGTCGTGGCCGACGACGTGGAACCGGTCCGCCCCCGCTTGGTCGACCATGGCGATGATGTCGTTGCCGAGCTTGTCGACTGTGTAGGCGCGCCGCGCCGCCGGCCGCGCCCCGCGCGAGTAGCCGCGCTGGTCGGGCGCCAAGACGCGATAACCCGCCTGCACCAGACGCGGTGTCACCGCGGTCCACGACGCCCGCGATTCCGGGAAACCGTGGAGGAGCACGATCAGGTCGTCACTCGACGAACCGGCCTCGGTGACGTCGAACGTGAAGCCGTCATTGGTGAATTCGTTCATGCGTGTGTGTACCCGTTCACGGGATGAGGACCGTCTTTCCGACAAGTTGGCGGTCGAGGGCTTCTTGGAGGACAACCGATACGTCGTCGAGCGGGCGTCGGTGCGGCGCCTGCGGCCGGAGCCGACCGTCCGACACCGCGTCCATCACTTCGTGCAGCACCGCGCTCTGGCCCGCGGCGTCGCCGCCCGACCATGCCCCCCAGTCGACGCCGACGATGCTGCGGTTGTTCAACAACGCAAGGTTGAGCGGGAACCGCGGTATGCCGCCGCTGGCGAAACCGATCACGACGTACGTCGACATCCAGCCCGCGGCTCGCAGCGCCGCTTCGGCCATGTCTCCGCCGATCGGGTCGACCACGACGTCGACCCCGAGTTCCTTCGCGCGCGTCTTGAGGTCCTCGGTCGTGTAGTTGATCGTGTGGGTCGCTCCTTCGGCCCGCGCTGCGTCCAGCTTCTCGTCAGTCGACGCGGCCGCGATTACTTCGGCGCCGAAAGAACGAGCCACGTCGATGGTCGCCAGTCCGATCCCGCCGCCCGCGCCGAGCACGAGCACCTTCTGGCCGGGTTCGAGCCGCATGCGTTGGGTGAACGCGAACCACATCGTGCAGTAGCTCTGCGTCAATACCGCGGCGCGGTCGAAATCGAGGTTGTCGGGGATCTTCGTGAGCGCCTCGTTCATCGCCGCGTCTTCGCCGAGCGTGATCACGGCCTGGCTGGCGAAGCCCGCCCAGTTCGTCGCTACGACCCGGTCGCCGACCGCGAATTGCTCGACGCCGTCGCCAACGGCGGACACTGTGCCCGCGAGTTCCGTGCCCGGCGTGAACGGCGGTTGCAACTTGACCTGGTACTGCCCCGCGATGATCAACGCGTCGACGTAGTCGACCCCGGCGGCGGCAACGTCGACGACGACTTGGCCGATGCCCGCGACGAGATCGGGCTCGTCGACGACCTTCAACGTGGAGGGCGGGCCGTACTCGGAACAGAGGACGCGTCGCACACCGAGACGCTAGTTAGGCGCGACGGAGACGATTCGCACGGGCACGCCACCCTTGGGACGAAGCGATGCAACGCCCGTCGGCTGCGCCGTGGCCCGCAGACCCTGCATCTCGACGCGTCGCAACACCTCGACCAGGAGCACCTTGAGCTCTTGGATCGCGAACGCGAAACCAATGCAGCGGCGATAGCCGCCCCCGAAGGGCACGAACGCGTACGGATCGACGTCGAGGCCGATCCAGCGGTCGGGATCGAATGCGTCGGGGTTGGGCCACACGTCGGGCATGCGATGCGTGGCGTACGCGGAGTACACCACCAGCGAACCCGCGGAGATCGTGTGGCCGTCGAAGTCGAAGTCGTCTGTGGTCTTGCGGGCGCTGATGAAGGCTGGTGGCCACAGCCGCAGCGACTCGTTCACGACACGGTCGAGATGCGGCATGCGACCAAGGTGCGAAACGGTGAGGCGGTCGTCGCCCACAACGTCGTGTACCTCGGCAACGGCGCGTTTCCACTCGCCGTCGTTGTGCAGCACTTCGTGGATCGTCCACCCCGCGACGCCGCTCGTGGTGTCGTAGCCCGCGGCGATAAGCGACACGACCTGGTCGCGCACTTCGACGTCGGACAACGCGGCGCCGCCTTCGTCGTCGGTAGCGTTCAGCAGCCGGTCGAGCAAGTCGTGATCCGACGGGGGACAGGCGCGGCGTCGTGCGATCTCGGCGTTGACAATCTCGTCGGCGCGGTTGCGGCCTCGCGTGGCGCGTGTCCAACCGGTCCCGGGAACGGGGAGCTTGATCATCGCCGACATCGGCTTGTTCACGAACTCGAGCGCAGCCGACAACGAGTCCCCGAACTCTTCGGCTCGGTCGCCGAGCGTGTCGCCGAACAACGTGCGTATCGCGATCCGACGGATCGCTCGGCGCAGCTCCTCGTAGACATCGAGTTCCTGACCGCCGGACCAGGCGTCGATCGTGCGGTTCGCTTCGTCGACCATCACGTCGACGTAACCCTTGATCGCACGCGTACTGAAGGCGGGCTGCACCAGACGGCGGCGGCGCTGGTGTTCGGGCCCGTCGCTAACGACGAGCGCGGTGTCGCCATCCACGACGATCAGCGCCTTGAGCGCTTCGCGCCACGTGAAGTTCGCCGGGTTCTCCGACAGCACGTACCGGTTCGCGTCGGGACCGAGCAGGCATGTGTAGGCGAGCGGTCCGGCCCCGAAGCGAAAGACGTTGCCGTAACGGCGTTGGAGCGCGATCAGCGTGTTGGCGGGATCGCGCAGCATCCCGATCGCGACGGGCACATTGGCGAGCGGGCCCGGGCCCGGGATGCGCGTGCTCACGCGCCGACGTCGTGAAGGTGATGGACGATGTCGTGGATGAAGTAACGAGAGATCGTGTCGACGGTGAACGCGGCGCCGTCGCTGCGGTAACCAGTGCGGCTCCACTGCTCGGCGCTGACGGAGTCGAACAAGTCCGCGATCGCGGTGCCGTCGGCTTTCAGTCCCGCAGCGACGGCCGTCGGTTCCTGCTCGCCATAGCGCTCGGTGACTGCAGTCTCGTCCTGGTCCCAGTTGTCGTAGTGCGGGCCGTCTTCGGAAAGCATGCGATGCACTCGGCCTGTGTAAACGCGGTACACGTCGCGTACATGGCAGCCGTACTCGAGCGGCGACCACACGTCGGGGCGAGGACGGTCGCGTACGTCGGCGCGCGACGTCAGCACGTCGACCCAGCGCGCGGTCGCGTGGCGGGTCATCCCGGCAACGTCAGCGCCGGCGACAGTCGCGGCGTCGAAACCGCATTCGATGCAGCGCCGCTCGAGCACCCACGTCCAGTCCTTGTCGTCGGGCACGAGCATCACGCGCAAAGTTACGGCGCGTACTTCGCGTGCACGCGATCGCAGTACGCGGCGAACGCGTCGGCTAGCTCCGCGCTACGGATCTCGAGCACGTTCTCGGCGTTGCGTTCGCCGGAGTGGCTGCAGTTGTACGAACCGGTGAACACCACGTCGTCGGCCACCACGATCTTGGCGTGCATGTAGTTGTGCGGCGGCCCCGCTTGAAACGGTCGTGAGCTTTTCTCGGCCAGCACCCCGGCCGACCGCACGCGTTCGAACAGCGGCACCTTCCACCGGGCGCGCCCATCGGCCGCCCACTGCTTCAGGGCCTGTTCCATCTGCGGCGCGTCGACCGTGACGGTCGCATCGCAGCGCTTGTCGTCGAGCAGTTCGGCCATTGTCGACAGGATCGGTCCGCTGGTGAGCACCGGCGAACAAATGCGCACGCGCTCGCGGGCCCGGCCGATCGATCCCGCGATCGTCAGGCCGAGTTGCCGGCCCCGGCCGGGCGAGAACATCGCCCGCACCTGCGCGTCGCCCACCGTCGCCGGTTGGTCGACGACCGTGCCGCTGGTCTCCACGCGCTTGCCGTTCCACAGTTCGTCGAAGTCGGCCATGTACGCGGCGGCGACGTCGGCCGACGCGACAGTGACGATCACGTTTTCCATGTGGGTCCACGCGTCGTCGGTCCAGTTGGTCGAGCCCGTCCACACGCCGGCGGCGTCGCGCACGATGTACTTGTGATGCATGAGGTCGGGTACGCCCGGGATCGCGGTGGAGGGGATCGACGCCGCGAGCCGCGCCAACGACGACGGCCCGCTCGGAGGCGGCACCACCGCGTTGCCCTTGGGCTCGTCGTTGTATACGGCGCGCACCTTCACGTTCCGCGCTTCGGCGCTGTCGAACGCAGCGATGAGCCGGTTGGCGTGATCGTCGCTGAGATGCGCGTCGTACACGGCCACGTCGAGCGTGGAGTGGGCCGCTTCGATGAACGCGACGAGACGGTCCAAGACTTCGGCCGCGGGTTGGCCCCCGTCGTCGAGAAAGGTGACCTCCAAGGGGGCGGTCACGACTTAGGCAAGCTCGATCCGAGGTTCTTGCGCGACCCCTCGATCGCGATGCGCACCACGGACTCGACGTGCTCGGGGTCAACGCCGAGCGCTTGGCCGATGTGCACCGACCAGATCTCCGACCGCAGGTTGGTCTCGAAGTCCAGTTCGGCGCGAATGTCGGCTCGGGCCGATTGCCGGTTCTGGCTCACCATCACGAACGTCGAGAGGAAGATCGCCTCGAGGCTCACGATCATCGTCAGCAGGCCAAACGGGAATTTGTCGAACTTGAGGCCGGCTCCGACGAGGCCCACGTTGAGCGCGATCCAGATGCCGAACCAGACCGTATGGATGTAGACGAAGTTCAACGACCCGGCGAAGCTCGTGATCTTGTCTGCCACGCGATCTTGGGTTTGTTTGAGATCTTCGATGATCTTGCTTTCGTGACCAATCTGTTTGCTGGATACGGCGAACAGATTGCCGTCGGCCAGCCCGTCGGCCTGGTCGACGACAGCGCAGGCGGGGCAGGGCTGCGGTGTGGTTGGAGCTTGGCTCATGGTGCAAGTATCCACCTTGAATGTCCGAAGCGGCTGGCAACATCGAACCGATCCGCCCCGATACCGATGAGTTTCTCCTGGCTATTCGTCGCGCTGAGGAGAGCGAGGCGCGCGCCGCTGCGCTCATTCACGCATTGCAGCAGACGCTGATCCCGCCGACCCCGCCCCACGTTCCGGGCCTCGATGTCGCTGCTGTTTATCGGCCCGCGGTGGGGGAAGTCGGGGGCGACTTTTACGACGTGTTCGAAGTTGCCGACGGGGACTGGTGCGTCGTGATTGGCGACGTCAGCGGCAAGGGGACCGACGCGGCCATCGTCACCTCGACGGCGCGCCATGTCGTTCGCAGTTCCGCGCTGCGTCACCCCGAGCCGAGCGACCTGCTCCGTGTGCTCAACGCCGCGCTGGTCGAACACCCCACAACGCGGTTCTGCACGGTGGCTCTCGTGCGACTGCGCAGCCGCGACGGCGTGTGGGTCGCCGCGCTTACGTCAGGCGGTCACCCGTTCCCGATCCTCACCCGCCACGGGTCGGCCACGAAGCTGGGCAAGCCTGGTTCGCTGCTCGGGCTGTTCCACAACGTCGAGTTCCACGACGTCTCGATCAAGTTGGCCAAGGGCGACGCGCTCGTGCTCTACACAGACGGCGTCGTCGAGGGCCGCAACGACGCCGACGAGTTCTACGGCGAGGATCGCCTGCAGCACGTGCTTACCGGCCCGGCCATCTCCGCCCAAACGATGGCAGACCAAGCCGTCGCCGACGTCATGGCGTTTCAGTCGAGCCAAGCGCGCGACGACATCGCACTGGTAGTGATCCGCAACCCGTAACCGTGGGAGAATGCGGGCATGCTCGACACGTCAATGACGGTCACGGTGCGCGCGGTCAACGGCCAACACGCAGAGGTCGCGATCGCCGGGGAAATCGACATGAGTACCGAAATGAAGCTGCGCACGTCGCTGGTCGAACTGGTGGAGCAAGGGGCCAAGGAGATCGTGGTCGACCTCGCCGACGTCACGTTCCTCGACTCCAGCGGTTTGCGCGGGCTGATCGAAGTGGTCCGCCTCGACGCGCACCTCACGTTGCGCCACATGCAGCCGGCGGTGCGCACGGTGTTCGACATCGTCAGCATCCCCGCGCTCACCATCGAAGACTGAGCGCTACAGCAGCGGTCGGTCCATAGGTCGCACCGCCACCGGCAACGCGGTGTCGCCCATAAGCCACTGGTCGACCGCCGACGCGCACGACCGGCCCTCGGCGATCGCCCACACAATCAGGCTTTGGCCCCGACCCATGTCGCCGGCGACGAACACTCCGTCGACCGAAGACATCCAGTCGTGGCCCCGCTTGACGTTCGTGCGCTCGTCGAGTTCGACGCCGAGACCCTCGAGGAGGCCGCCGGGCTCAGGACCGAGGAAGCCCATCGCGAGGTAGACGCGTTCAGCGGGCAGCTCGAAGTCGGATCCCTCGACCCTTTCGAACCGCCCGTCCTTCATCTCGACCTCGTGGGCCCGCAGCGCGCGGACGTTGCCGTCGTCGTCGCCGAGGAAGCACTCGGTGTTGACGGAGAACAC
>JBEEFT010000075.1:0-3232 GCA_041166225.1 Actinomycetota bacterium
TCGCCGCAGTCGCTCTTGGCGTGCTCGCGATCTTGTTCTTCGCCACGGCCGGCGCGGGCCGCGATCGCGCCGCCGCGATGAGCCTGCGTCGCGAAGCTCGCAAGAAGGACACGCCGAATCCGGCGCTGTCGGGCGACACCGCGCTCAGCGGTCGCGACGTCGAGCGCAATGCGATGCTCGCTCGCCGCGGTACCGAACTGGTCACGGTCAGCGCAGCGCCCGCGCCGATCGCCGAGTTCGTCCCGCCCGATCCCGAAACGATCGCGGTCACCCGCCGGCAGTTCCTCAATCGCGGCAGCGCCACGTTGATGGGCCTCGGCCTGGCCTCGTTCGGCGGCGCCGTGCTGGCGTTCCTGTGGCCGCAGCTCGGATCGGGCTTCGGCGCCAAGATCACGGCCGGGAAGCTGGCCGACATCACGGGCAAGATCCGCGATACCAAGGCTCCGTTCTACGTCGCCGAAGCGCGCACCTGGCTGTCCGCGTACCCCGAGAGCGCGGTGCCCAAGGCCAAGCAGGTCTACGCCGGCGGCGTGCTCGTCGGCATGGAGGCCGGCGTCGTCGCGCTTTACCAAAAGTGCGTGCACCTCGGCTGTCGCGTCCCGTGGTGCGGCAGTTCCCAGTGGTTCGAGTGCCCGTGCCACGGATCGAAGTACAACCGCGTCGGTGAGAAGAAGGGTGGTCCTGCGCCCCGCGGCCTCGACCGCTTCGCAGTCGCGATTAGCAACGGCAGCGTCGTGATCGACACCGGCAAGGTCATCCAAGGCCCACCGATCGGCACCAACACCACTGGTCAGGAACAGGAAGGCCCGCACTGCGCATGAGTTCTCCGCTGGTGAGAGCACACGTTCTCGCGTCCACTCAGCAACACCTCGCCATCGCGTTCGTCATCGCGTTGGTGCTCGGTTGGGCGTTTTTCCTGTTGCTGTCGGTGCGCCGAAACGGCGAAGTCGCGGGCGACGAGGCCATAACTGCGCCCAACCGTCGTCCGTACTTCGACGACGAAGCACTCGAAGGCCATCGTCTCGAGCGCGCCCAGAAGGGCGCGCTCGCCATGTTGATCGTGGTCGTGTTCGGTCTGCCGATGTATTGGCTGCGTGAGCCGGGGCGGCAGACCCAGGCGATTGCCGGCTTCGACAAGACGTCGGCCCATCGCGGTTTCATCCTGTTTCAGCCCACCACGTCGGCCATTCCCGAAGGCAACATCGGCCACTTCGGTTGCGGCGGCTGCCACGGCGTGAAGGGCGAGGGCGGCGTTGCGTCGTACACCCTCACCGACGACGCCGGGAAGACCCACAGCGTGCAGTGGAAAGCGCCGGCGCTCAACACCGTGCTGTCGCGTTTCAGTGAAGACGAGGTCAACACCACGATCACCTACGGGCGGCCCAACACGCCGATGCCGCCCTGGGGTGTCGCGGGCGGCGGTCCGATGAACGAGCAGCAGGTAAGCGATCTTGTGAACTACATCAAGTCGATTCAGCTCACCCCGTCGAAGGTGAAGGCTACGAACGACAAGCTCGGTCTCGACGGCGCCGCTCTCTTCGACCAGTTCTGTTCGCGTTGCCACACGCGGGGCTGGTCGTACGACTGGAAAGACGCCACCGGTAATGCGTTCGAGACGCCACCACCTCCGGGGAGTGGGGCGTTCGGCCCGAACCTCACGAACGGCGACACGTTGCGCCAGTTCGCCGACCCGGCCAAGCACCTCGAGTTCATCACCCTCGGTTCTGACTTCCAGAAGCCGTACGGCGTTCGCGGCGTCGGCAGCGGTCGCATGCCCGGCTTCGGCCAGATGCTGTCGGAGGCGCAAATTCGCGCCATCGTCGACTACGAACGGAGTCTGTAGTGCTGCACGCGCTGCTGCCGCACATGCTCGGCGCCCTCAAGTGGGATCCCCAGATCCGCGGCATGCTCATCGTGATCACCGCGATCGCGATCCTGCCCGGCAGCGTCTACCTGCTTTTGGCCACCAACGTGGGTGCGCGCCTCGGGTTCTTGCTCGCCGTAGCCGGCCTCTCAGGCTGGTTGATGCTGCTCGGCATCACGTGGGCGTTCTACGGACAGGGCATCAAGGGCCGTGACCCGAGCTGGAAGGTCCGCGAAGTCGTCCACACGAACGCCAAGAACGACTTGTCGGCGGGCACGTTGAAGACGCTGCAGAACTTCCCGAAGCAGGGTTGGGAGCAGCTGCCGCTCACGGGTTCACCTTTGCTCGGCGACGCGCAGGCCGCGGCCGACAACTTCATCACGAAGTCGGGCCGCAAGCCCAAGATCGGCCCTGAAGGCCCGATCATCAAAGACCCCACGCCCGAACAGCTTCGCTACCCGGCCGAGTTCTCCGAGAGCTCGGACTACATCGTGATCGACGGCTACACCAAGGGCGGCGACAACCCGGTGTTCACGCTGCGCCGTCACAAATTCTACTTCCGGCATTCCGCGCACTACGTCGCGGTCGAGATGCGTCCTGTGGTGCCCCAGCAACCGGGTCCCGACGGCGTGCCCCCGAAGCCCATTGCCGACAACACCAAGCCGATAACCGCCGTCGTCGTCGAGCGCGACCTCGGATCGGTGCGGTTCCCGCAGGTGATGATGGCGCTCGCGTCGGGCATCGTGTTCGCAGTGACGTGTCACGCGCTGCACCGCCGAGACAAGCAACTCATGGCTGCCCGCGCCAGCGGCGCACCCACGCCGGCAACGGCATAGAGACGGAGGACGAGCCCCATGGCTGACTATCTGCCGCTGGTCATGATGTTCGTCCTGGCCACCTTCTTTGCCGGCGCATCCTTCGTGGCTTCGGGGATCTTGGCGCCCAAGCGGCGGACCGCTGCGAAAGAGGCGCCCTACGAATGCGGCATCGTGCCCACGCGCGAGCCCGCCGAGCGTTTCCCGGTGCGCTTCTATCTCGTCGCGATGATCTTCATCGTGTTCGACATCGAAATCGTGTTCGTCTATCCGTGGGCGGTGATCTTCGACAAGCTCGGAACCTTCGGCCTCATCGAGATGATCGTGTTCGCGCTGGCGGTCATCGTGAGCTTCGCCTACCTGATTGCGAATGGTGCCCTCGACTGGGGGCCCGTGCGCAGCATGCGCACGCTCAACACCATCGCCACCGGCAGTACCACCACGCGCACCACTGAATCCACCGTGCGCCGTATCGGCAACGCGGCGTAAGGACGGGCATGGGTCTCGAACAGCTCAACCACAACTTCCTCACCGGCACGATCGAAGACCTCGT
>JBEEFT010000076.1:0-25654 GCA_041166225.1 Actinomycetota bacterium
GCGACGCCCGCATCGTGTCGAGCAGATCGGCCACGAGCGCGGCGAGCGACGCGTCGAAGGTTTCGACGACAGGTGTAGGCGCGCCCAGAACCGGGTGGGGCATGCCGACAACGGCACGAACGGCCACGCCCGTTAGAGGATGTCGGCTTCGGATGCGTATGCGTTGCAGGCGACGCCGAGGCCCGCGCACACGCCGTTGAGGCGTTCGGAGAAGTCGGCGCCGTCGACCGACGGGGGCAGCGTGACATCGAGCACCATCACGTAAGCGGGCCCGCCGTCTCCCGGCACGACGCGGGTGGCGAGGTCGACAACGTTGACGTTCATATCGGCGAGCGCAGTTGCCACGCCGTGCACGATGCCGGGGTGGTCGGCGCCGTGAACGCTCACAGTCCACAGTTCGCCGGCGCTGGGCGCGGCGACAGCGGCGTCGATGGCGCGCACCATCGTGACCAGGTGGAGTTCGGTCGCAACCGGTGTCAGCGCCGCGTCGAGCGTCGCCGCGTCGAGATCGCTTGGTCCGCTGACAACCAGCATCATGCTGAAGTGGCCGCCGAGGATCGACATTGCCGTGTCCTCGATGTTGCACTGGCGCTGCCCCAACACGCTGGTGACCGCCGCGACAATCCCCGGGCGGTCGGCACCGATCGCTGAAATGGAGAACCTCGACATCGCGTGCTCCCGTCTGGTTGCCGCTTACGCCCAACCCAGTTCGTGCAGCCGGGCATCGCTGATCCCGAAGTGATGACCGACCTCGTGAATCACGGTTACCCGAACCTGGTCGACTACTTCTTGATCGGTATTGCACAGCGCGCAGATCGAACGCCGGAAGATCGTGATGCGGTCGGGCATGACCATGCCGCCTTCGCCGTAGTTCGCGCGGCGAGTGAGAGGCACGCCTTCGTAAAGGCCGAGCAGCCGTCCCGGAGGCGCGAAGTCGTCGACCACCACGGCGACGTTGTCCATACGCGCTGCGATGTCTTCGGGAATCGAGTCGAGCGCGTCGGCCACGAGCGTTGCGAAGTGCGCCGCGGACACGTCGACGGTCATGCGACTCATGCCAGCTTCGAGGCGATCGCGCCGGCGCCGCGCAGGACCAGGCCGTCGGCCCCCGCCGCCGAATACCGTGCGGTCGGCCGAGCAGCGGCCTCGCGAATCATGTCGTCGAGCAACGTCGTGAACGGCACCGTGGGCTCGACCCACAGGTGACGGGCAAGGGAGCCGGGAATGGTGTTGATCTCGTTCAGGTACAGCGAGTCGCCCTCAAGCAGGAAGTCGATGCGGGCGACTCCGCGCACGCCCGCAAGTTGCGCCGCGTCGAGCGCGTGCGCCCGTAACTGCGCCTCGACCGCGTCGGGCAAGTTCGCCGGCAACTCACGCGGCGCGCTCACCATGCCTTCACCGCCTACGTACTTCTCGGCGTAGGCGTAAATGTCGCCGCCGGATCGCGTGGGCTTTTCGATCGCGCTCAGCTCGGCCGACGGGAAGCACCGCACGGCAACGTTGACGTCGGCGGACTCGGGCCGGTACGGCTCGATAACCGCGCCGCGATCGAGATGCGGGTTGGCTTTGAGCCGATCGTGCGCGGTCGCGAGATCACGGACGACATCGATCCCGATCGAAGACCCACCGAAGCGCGGCTTGACGATGTAGGGACCGTCGAAGTCGGGTGTTGTGGTGTCGGTCAGAGCAACCCGCGGCAGAGTCGGAATACCGGCTCTCGCACACACGTCGCCGAACGCCAGCTTGTCCATGCCCAACGCCGCGCCGGCCACCGACGGGCCGGTGTAGCTGACGCCGGCCAAGTCGAGTTGCGCCTGGATCGTGCCGTCTTCGCCCGGCCCTCCGTGACAACAGTTCACGATGACGGCGTCGTAGCTCTTTTCGCGACCGATGCCGCCTTTCGCGGTGATGCCGCCGCCCGCGCTGATCCGCACTGGTTTGGCCCCGCGCGGCACGCCGTCGGCGAACGCGACGCCCTCGAGCGCGGCGTCGACCAGCACGAATTCGCCGGCGCGAGTCCAGTAAAGCGCCTCGCTCGCGTTGAGCGCGCGGGCTGCTTGCAGCCCCGTCAACACGCTTACGTCGTGTTCGGGCGAAGGCCCGCCGAAGAGCACTAACGGGTCAGCCACAGTGCGGCGATCTTATTGGTAGTGGTCGGGAAGGTCGTTCTCGTAGAGCACGGCGTCACCCGGGCCGAGGTTGGCGCGCACCCATGCCACGGCTTCCTCGCGGGTGCGAAAGCGTTCGATGGCAGCGGAGGTTCTCGCAGCTCCGGCCGCGAGCGCGGCTTCGTTCGTCTCGCCGACGATCCCGATAACCGATACGACAGCGGCGGCGTCGGCGGCGAACGACTCGTTCTCGGCGCGCTGACGGGGGCCCAGCTCGATCATGCCCGGCGTGATCAGCACCTTGCGGCCCGTCGGCGATCCGGATGATTTGAGCAGCGCGAGCCCTCGCCGCGCGCCGGCTGGATTCGAGTTGAAGGTGTCGTCCAGCACGCACACGCCCGACGGCGCGGTGCTCGCCTCGAGACGGTGCGCCGCGCCCGGCGCGGTGGCCAATCGGCGCACGATGTCTTCGGGGCTCACGCCAAGTTCGACCGCCGCCGCGATCGCGCACGCGACGTTCGACGGCGCCGTGGTGAGTGAATCGACGTGGCCGACGAGCGCGCCGCGCACGTACACGTCGCCCGCGATCACTGCCGCGTCGACGTCGCTGCGCGTCGCCGACGCGCGCACGATCTTCTTGCCGGTGGTGGCGTCGGCGACGGGCACGAGCCAGGGGTCGTCGAAGTTCACGACGAGTGTTCGCGCGCGGGCGAAGATCTCGCTCTTGGCCTTCACGATGTTGGCCTCGTTCTTGAAGCGCTCGAGATGCACGGGGCCGATGGCCGTCATCACTGCGATGTCAGGCGGGCACCAGCTGCACAACTCGGCGATCTCGCCCGGGCCGTACGTCCCCATCTCGGCGACGAACACATCAGTGCCCGCGGGCAGCCCTTCGTTGACGGCGCGGGCCAACCCGGCGCGGTTGTTAAAGCTGGCGGGGCTGGCGGCAACCGAATGGGTGCCCGACACGAGGTGCGCGAGCACCACCTTGGTGGAGGTCTTACCGTAGCTCCCGGTGATCGCGACCACCGTTGGCTTGACCGTTCGCAGCTTCGCGGCCGCCCGTCGCACGAATCGTCCACCGAGACGGCGTTCGACGGGAGCCGTGGCCAGGAGCGCGGCGTCGACGGTGACGGGCACGAGCAGCAGCGCGAACAACGCGGCGCCGCTCCACGGCAGACCGAACGCGCTCATCGCGAGGATGATCCCGACGTGGATGAACAGGGCCACGACGGCGAGCACGCGCAAGCGCCGGGTCCAGGCGAGCTTTGACGTGCGGCCGCGTACGCCGAGCCCGATTGCGACCCACCGCCATCGCAACGCGAAGCGCGTGACCGACCCCGACAAGTAGTGCTCGCGCTGAGCGACGCGCAGCCAGCGCAGCCCGTCGACAACGGCCACGATCACAAGCGCGGCGGCGACCGCGGTGTCGATCACGCGCACAGCCGATCGATCGCGGCGCGCAGCTCGTGGGCCGCGGTGAGCGGAGTGAGGTGACCGGCGCCGGGAACGACAGTGAGTGCACTGCGATCGCCGAGGCGCCGCTGCAATTCACGGGCGCCATCGAGCGGAGCGGCGGTGTCGTCGTCGCCCCAGACCAGCTCGATCGGGCCGCACGCGGCCTCGATCTGCGCGTCGTAGTTCTCGTTGACCAGCTTCACGTGCACGGCGCGCATCGCCGGCGACGCATTCGCATAGTCGCTCGATCCGTACTTCTTGCGCGCCGCATCCATGTGGGCGTCGCTGAGCACGCCACGGCGGTTGAGCCACCGCGCCACTCGGTAACCGGCCTTTGGTGTCGCGCTCACGGTTGTGCGGATCAACGGCGCTCCGGTGAGTACGAGCCCGCGAATCAGTTCGGGGGCGGTCGCCGCCAAATGAATGCCGACACGTCCGCCAAAGCTGTGGCCGATGACCACCGGAGGCTCGCGCAGCTCGCGCAACACGTCGGCGACCAGCGCCGCGTACTCGGGCGACCCCCACGGCTCGGGCGGCGGCGGCGTCGCTCCGAATCCGGGCAGGTCGACGGCGATCGAGTCGTAGGGCTCGAGCACGCGGCCGAAGTCCGCGTGCGTGCGCCCCCATCCGTGGAGCGCGACGACGCGCGCGGGCGCGTCGCCGTTCACTTCGCCGTACAGGCGTCCTCCAGCCAGGCTGCTCAGCACCCCCTCAAACTAGGGTCCCCGGCCGTGTCAGAGACGTTTCGGTCACCGGGGTTGGACGAGTGGTTTGTAGGTGCGGGGTTCGGGTTGTTCGTGCACTGGGACCACGCCGCCCAACAGGGTCTGGAGACATCGTGGCCGCTGGTCGGCGGCGTGCAGGTCTTGCCGAGCAGTTGGGATGTGCCGACCGACAGCTACCACGCGAGTGCGGCCACGTTCGACCCGCAGCTGTGGGATCCCGTGGCGTTCGCGCGGATGGCGAAAGCCGCGGGTGCGACGTACGTGGTGTTCACGTCGAAGCATCACAGCGGCTACGTGATGTGGGACACGCAGACCACCGACTGGTCCGTCGCCAAGGCGTCGCCGTACGGCAAAGACATCGTCGGCCCGCTCGTCGACGCGCTGCGAGCGGAAGGACTGCGCGTTGGCATCTACTTCTCGTTGTCGGACTGGCACGAGCCGACCTACCCCGCGTTCCGCGAGGAAGACAAGCCCTACACGCTCGGCATGTCGCCGCCGCTGCCGTCCGAAGAAGACGCCGAGAAATACCGCGCGTACATGCGCGCCCAGCTCACCGAAATTCTCACGAAGTTCGCGCCGGTCGACGAGCTGTGGTTCGACGGCGGCTGGGAGCGACCGGTCAGGTGGTGGCAGCCAAAGGAACTCGAACAACTGATCCGCGGTCTCGCGCCGAACATCGTGATCAACGACCGCCTCATGAGTGTCGGCGACTTCCAAACCCCGGAGCAGTTCGTGCCGCCCAAGCCGCTCGACGGTCCGTGGGAAACCTGCATGACGATGAACGACAGTTGGGGGTGGGTGCCCAAGGACACGAACTACAAGTCGTCGACCGAGATCATTCACACGCTGTGCGAGATCGTCGGCAAGGGCGGCAACTTCCTGCTCAACGTGAGCCCGATGGGCGACGGCGCGATTCCGGCGGTGCAACTCGAACGTCTCGACGCGGTGACGCGCTGGATGGGCGCCCATCGTGAAGCAGTGGTCGGCGTGGTCCCGGCGCTGGAGCCCTGGCAGTTCTACGGGCCCACGACACGGCGGGGCAGCCGCCTCTACGCATTTGCGCTCGCGCGTCCGTACGAAGCCATCACGCTGCGGGGCTTGCCCACCAAGCGCGTACTCGCCGCCTCGGTGCTCGGCACCGGTAAGGAACTCGACGTACGGACGCACACCGCGATCATGGATTCGTTCGGGCCCGACCCCCGCGGCGACGTCGTGATCGCCGTGCCCCAAGACCAGATCGACGAATTCGCGACGGTCGTCGCGATCGACTTCGAGGGCGACTTCTAAGCGCCGCGCGGGCCCCCTCCCGTCCCCCTCCCCCCTGCTTTTGGGCACGATTAGGGACCGGATCGGTCTGTAATCGAACCCAGAACTCTGGTTTTTTGGGGGTTGACGCGGCGTGGTGCACCGGTGAGAGTCGGCGGTCGCTTCCCTTCAGTTCATGTACTGAAGGGGCGCGCGATGGCAGACATCGATCGACGGCTTGCAGCGATCGCGATCAGGCAACATTCGTTGATCACGTTGCGCGACATTTTGGCACTGGACGCCAAGCCGGAGCTCGCGAAGCGGCGATGTCGCAGCGGATTCTGGCAGCGCGTTCACCCCGGCGTATACCGCCTCGCCGGTGTGCCGTGGACGTATGAAGCCCGCGTGCTCGCGGCCGTCTTGGCCGCAGGCAATGGCGCTGTCGCCTCGCACCTTTGCGCGGCTCGGATCCAAGGGATCGGATTCGTGTCGGCGCGGCCCGAGCTGTCGATACCACGCGGGCAGCGCTGCGCGATTGAGGGCGTCACGATTCACCGATCTCGCGATCTCGACAAATGCGCAGTCGTCGAGCGTTCCGGCATACCGGTCACCGAGCCGGCCCGCACACTGCTTGATGTCGGACGACTAGTTGGTCCGCAGTCGCTGGCGCGCGCGGTCGAGGCAGCGCGGCGCAAGGATCTCGTGAACTGGCACGACTTGGCCGTGTGTCTTGCTGGTCATGCGCGGCAAGGTCGCAAGGGCGTCCGACGGCTTCGCGAGGTCATCGCGGCTGGCGCCGCGAACTCCGGGATCACCGACACCGACAGCGAGTTGCTCGCGCTCTCGCTACTCAGGGAGCACGGCTTCGACGAGCCGGTCCTGCAACACCGCGTCTACGACCCGGGAGGCGTTCTGATCGCCGAGATCGACTTCGCGTATCCGCCGTCGATGATCGCCTTCGAGATTGACGGGAGCGTCCACTTACAGCCCGAGGTTCGTCGCAAGGACGATGCGCGAGACGATCAGCTGCATCAAATGGGGTGGCGAGTGCGCCGGATCTGGTGGGAAATCGTCGTGCATCAACCCGAAGAGTTCGTCCGCATCGTTCGCGACGTCCTGCGGACCGCCGCGGTCGTCCGCCCCTAGAGGTTTTTGGGCACCGTGACGGACCTCACGGGTCCCTACCGGTGCCCAAAACCGAGGAGCGCGCTGGGACGGGACTCAGACCGACCATCCGCGACCTTGTAACACCGTCTCGGTACTTTGCGATGGGTGGCGACCGAACACCTGATCGATGGGCTCACCGAGGCCCAAGCTGCGGCTGTCACCTCCGACGCGCAGCCGTTGTGCATCCTCGCGGGCGCTGGTTCGGGCAAAACCCGGGTGCTCACGCGCCGGATCGCCTACCGCGTCGCCACCGGCACCGCCGACGCTGAACACACCGTTGCTGTCACCTTCACCCGCAAAGCGGCGGGCGAATTGCGCCACCGCCTCAGTGATCTCGGCATCCGTAACGGCGTGGCCGCCGGCACCTTCCATTCGTTGGCGCTGAGCCAGCTGCGGCGTTGGTGGGCCGACCGGGGGGTGTCGGAGCCCGCGATCCTCGACCGCAAGGTCCGCATCATCGCCCCCCTTATGGGCGGGCGCCGCCTCGGGCCCGCAGTGCAGCCGATCGACCTCGCCAGCGAGATCGAGTGGGCCAAGGCGCGCGGCATTACGCCCGAGCGTTACGAAGCCGAGGCCGCGAGCGTCGGTCGCAAACCACCCGTGACGCCCGAAGCGTTCGCGGCGCTCTTCGGCCGCTACGAGAACGAGAAGAAGCGTCGCGGTCTCGTCGACTTCGACGACCTGCTTTGGCAGGCCGGCACCGCGCTACAGGCCGACGCGCACTTCGCCGCCGCCACCCGGTGGCGTTTTCGCCACCTGTTCGTCGACGAATTCCAAGACGTCAACCCGGTGCAGTTCCGTCTTTTGCAGGGGTGGCTCGGCGACCGCCTCGATCTGTGCGTCGTAGGCGACCCCAACCAAGCGATCTACAGCTGGAATGGCGCCGACCCCACGCTGCTCACCGGCTTCACCGATCGTTTCCCGTCAGCCGAGGTGGTGCAGCTGGCCGACAACTTCCGCTCCACGCCCCAGATCCTCGCCGTAGCAAACGCGGTGCTCGCGGGCCAGCACGGCTCGGGGGGCGAAAGTGCCGAACTCGTCGCGCACTCGGCCAACGGACCGCTGCCGGTGGTGTCGTCGTACAACTCCGATCTCGACGAGGCGCGCGCGATTGCCCGCGCCGCCCGCGCCGCCCACAAGCCGGGCCGTAGCTGGTCGGCTATCGCAGTGCTCGTGCGGACGAACGCGCAGGCGGTGCCGATTTGCGAAGCCTTGGCCGGGGCACAGATCCCGTACCGCGTGCGCGGCGACGGTGGGTTCCTGCAGCAGCCCGAGGTTCGCGACGCGATCGCGGCGCTGCGCCGCGTGCCCGGAGGCACCCCGGTTCGCTCGTCCGTCGCCGATCTCGACGAGATGCTGGCCAGTGGCGACGGCAACGACGAGCGCCGGGCCAACATCGAAGAGCTGATCCGCCTCGCGAACGAGTTCGACGCGATGGAGCCGAACGGCGCCACCGCCGCGTTCTTGTCATGGCTCAACGCAACGGTCAAAGCCGACGCCCCCGACACTGCGGGCGACGCCGTCGAGGTCGTCACGTTCCACCGGGCCAAGGGTTTGGAGTGGCCCGTCGTGATGTTGGCCGGCCTCGAAAAGGGGCTTGTGCCGATCGGCCACGCCACCACCCCGGCCGCCGAGGCCGAGGAACGGCGCCTCCTCTACGTTGCGCTTACTCGTGCTCGAGAGGTGGTCCGGTGCAGCTGGGCCGAGCGCCGTACCTTCGGGAGCCGCTCGGTTCCGCGCAACCCGTCGCCGTATCTCGAGCCGATCGAGATGACGATCGACTTGCTCGACAAGGGGTTTGCGCCCGAAGACCTGCGAGCCAAGATCGCCGCCGAGCGCGAGCGGCTGGCGCAATTGAAACCGGTGCGCACGGCCAGGCGCATGGGTGCCGCTCCCGTCGCAGGGGCAAACGCCGATCCCGACGTATTGAGCGCGCTGAAGGCGTGGCGAGCCAACGCGGCGCGCACCGCCGGCGTCCCCGCTTACGTGATCTTCCACGACACCACGCTCGCCGCGCTGGCCGAGGCCAAGCCCGCCCGGCCCGCCGGGCTGCTGGCGGTGCCCGGCATCGGCCCGGTGAAGGTCGAGCGCTACGGCGCCGACATCCTGCGCGTCATCGCCGAATGCGCCGATAGCGCCGAAACCGCCGCTATCGAAGCGTCGTAACACGGCTGCCGCGCCGCTAGGTTCGGCCCCGTGCGGTTCCACATCGAGCAACGCTTCAATGCGCCCGTCGCAGCCGTCGAGACTGCGTACTGCTCGCCCGAACTGCTGGCCCAACTCGCCGCGTTGCCCAAAGTGGGCGGCGCCGAACTGCTCGACCAGCGCGACAGCGGAGCCACGTTCGTGCAGCGCGTGCGTTACCGCTTCACCGGCGACTTGAGCTCTGCGGTCACAGCTGTGGTCGCGCCAGACAAGTTGTCGTGGGTCGAAGAGTCGACCCTCGACCGGTCGACCCATGTCACCACGTGGCGCATCGTGCCCGACAATTACGCCAGCCGGCTCACCTGCACCGGCACCTTTCGCCTCAGCGCGGCGGCCGACAACGTCACGCTCCGCACGACCGATGCCGAGATCAAGGTCCACTTCCCCTTTGTCGGCGGCAAGGTCGAAAAGGCGATTGTGTCGGGTCTTAAAGAACACGCCCAAGCCGAAGAACGCACCGTCAACGCATATCTGAACCCCGCCTGACCAGCGCAAACGTCCGGCAGCGGCGGCGCGAAACCTTCATCAAACCGTTGCGATTTGCGGTCGCGGCCCGTACCCTGGACGACGCTATGGCGCATTGGATGTCGATCGAAGTCTTCGACGGACCGTTCTCGGCCCGCGCCTGGCAGGAAAACGTCGGCGACTCGCTCGTCGAAACGGCGCTGCGTACCGGCGCGACCGACTGGAACTGGCACAGCCACACGTGGGGCGTTGTGTTCGAGGTTTGCTTCGAAGACGAGGCCGATTGGGACCGCTTCCGCCAGACGCTAGCCGTGCAGATCGCGCTCGATGCCGTGCCCGACCCCGTGTCGGGTCTGATCATCTACAAGGGCCGCGGCGGTTCCGCTGGTTGGGTGTCGCCCCGCAAGCCCAAGCCGCTCGTAGGTTCCGGAGCGGCCGCACTGCCGTTGCCGAGCGTGTTCGAGGAAGCGCCCGACGAGATGTACCGGCTGTTCACCGCCGACGTCGAGCGCCGTCGCCTCTCCAGCGTCTAACCGCCTTTACGGCGCCGGCGTCTGCTTCCCGCGCTCCATCGCAAGGTCGCGCAGCTTGCCCATGTCGACGCTGATGAACACCGCGTCAGACTCGGCCAGCAAATTGCCCTCGGGGTCGTAGAGCCAGCCTTCGGTAAAGGTCTTGCGCCCCTCGCTACGGGTGAACTCGCCCACGAAGTGCAGGTCGGTGTGGATCGGTGTGGGCTTGCGGTACTTGATCGTGAGCGTGCCGGTCATGCCGGGGTGGCCGCCGAGATCTTGGGCCAAGCCCAGCACCTCGTCGAAGGCCGCAGCCACGTAGCCGCCGTGGACGCAGCCGGGGGCGCCTTCGTACGCGCTACCCCACCGCACGTCACCGATGACCTTGCCGTCTTCGATGCGGAGGTTGAGCGGCGGGGCCAGCGGGTTCGACACGCCCGCCACCGGGCTGTTGTCGAAGAAAGCGCTGGGATCACCGGCGATCGACGATTCGCTGAAGTCGTAGGTGCGCCCGCGCGGGTACCGGCCGAGCACGTCGGCGATCGCGCGTAGCTCGGCGGCAGCGGCATCGATTGCCTCGGCCGGGGCCGCGCTGGCCACGATGCGTTCCATCACCACGCGCATTGCGGCGGTGGCGTTACGCAGCGCTTGGCGGTGCTCGTCAGGCACCGGCTCGGCGCCGACGGCGCGAAGGCGCCCTGCGATCGGATTCTCGGTCATGCGCGGCCTTCGGGGTCGAGATCCACGAGCACCGGAGCGTGGTCGGACGGTTGCTTGCCTTTGCGGGCAAAGCGATCGATGAGTGCGTAAGAGATCCCGCTGACGAGGGGCTTGCTCACGAGAACGAGGTCGATACGCAGCCCGCGTCCCTGGTGGAAGTCGCCGGCGCGGTAGTCCCACCAGGAGTAGAGCTTGTCGTCGTCGTAGAGCGTGCGGAACGCGTCGGTGAGGCCCCACGCCTTGATCTCGTCGAGCGCGGCGCGCTCAGCCTTCGACGTGTGGGTCGCGTTACGGAATCGCTTGGGGTCGAAGACGTCTTTGTCTTCGGGCGCGATGTTGAAGTCGCCGCACACCACGACGGGCGCGTCGGGCTTGTTAGCCGCGGCGATCTCGTTCTTCAGTGCTTCGAGCCATCGCAGCTTGTAGTCGTAGTGCGGGTCGCTCAGCGATCGCCCGTTTGGCACGTAGACCGACGACACCCGTATCCCGCCGCAGGTTGCGGCAACGAGGCGCGACTCGGGCTCGTCGCCGTCGAACATCGGCTGGTCGACGGCGCTGAAGCCGAGCACCGGATCGTCGATGCCGACGCGCGACGCGATCGCCACGCCATTCCACCGGCCACTGCCGTTATGGACAACTTCGAAACCCATGGCCTCGAACGCCATGTACGGGAAGGCCGCGTCGGCCAGCTTCGTCTCTTGCATGCAGACGACGTCGGGCTCGGCATAGGCGAACCACTCCTCGACCCGCGCCATGCGCACGTTGAGCGAGTTGACGTTCCACGTTGCGATGCGCATGCGCTGCTACCAGCCTTGGGGTGGGGTGATCTCGACGGCGGCCCAGCAATACCACGCCACGACCGACCTATACGGACGGAACCGATCGCCGAGCGGCTCGAGTTCTTTCGCGTTCGGCGTGGGCGTTACGGCCCACGCTTTCGCGTACCCGTTGCGCACACCCAGGTCGCCCGTAGGCCACACATCGAGGCGTCCGAGATGGAACATCAGGAACATCTCGGCGGTCCACCGACCGATCCCCCGCACGCTCACGAGTTCGGCGACAATCTCGTCGTCGCTCATCGCGGCAAGCTTGCGTGGCTTCACGCGCCCGTCGCCGTGGGCGGCTGCGAGGTCGAGCAGCGAGTTGGCCTTCGCCGTCGACAGGCCGGCGGCGCGCAGGTTCTCGAAGGGCGTGGCCAGCACGGCCTCGGGTGTGACCTTGCCGCCGACGGCTTCGACGAACCGGCCGTGGATCACCGACGCGGCGCGCCCGGCGAGTTGCTGGAACACGATGGCCCGAGCCAGCGTGACCATCGCAGTGCCCTTCGTGGGCGTCCCCAGCGTGCATGGACCCGCCTCGGCGATGAGCCGCGCCATTACCGGATCGGCCTTCTTGAGGACGCGCTCGGCCTTGGCGACGGCTTCGACGCCAGTGGGCGAAACGTTCACTCGTGGGTCGGCGCGGCGGCCTTAGTGGTTTTCTTCGCGGCCTTCTTGGCCGGGGCCGCCTTCTTCGCAGCGGTCTTCACGGCGGCTTTCTTGGGCGCGGCGGCCTTCTTCGCAGCCTTCTTTGCCGCAACCTTTTTCGCCGGAGCCTTCGCGTCGGTGGGCTGGTCCTTCGCCGCCTTCGCGGCCGCTTTGCGCGTCGGCCGCGGCTTCTTCTGCGGCGGTGCGTCGGTGTCGGCGATCAGTATCGGCGCCGGCGGTTCGACCACGATCGCAATGTCGGCGGCGGACGGTACGACGTCGGTCATACCGGCCAGCACGGGATCCGCAGCGGGAACCACATCGGCCGACGCCTTGCGCGATCGGCGTGCGGGCTTCTTCGCTGCGGGCGCGTCGCCGGCCGACGCTTCCACCGGCGCGTCGTCGCCCGCGGCGTCGACCGTGGCGGCCGCCTTCTTCGCCGTCGACTTCCTCGGCCGGCTCTTCGTGGAGTTGATTTCCTGCTCGACGGTTTCGGCGGACGGCGCGCCCGAGATGTTGGCGAACTCGGGAATGGCGATTTCGATGCCACGCCGGGGCGGGTCGAGAGCCTGCACCACGAACGCACGGGTCTCGCCCTTGTTGACGACGTCGCGCGCCGCGCGCGGGGGCGGGTCGCCCATCGCAGACAGCGGCATGTAACAGCGCGCCTCACCCACGCGCACGAACGCGCCGTGGCTCGTGAACTCTTCGACGGTGCCCTCGACCACCGCGCCCGGCCGGTGTGACGCCACGAAGCCGAGGAACACCATCGGCTCGTTAACTGGCTCGCTCGGCACGGCGCCGCGCTGGCGGCGACGCGCCGCGTTCGCTTGCAGCTCCTCTTCGCTCAGCGGCGCGATACGAACGTCGCCAACCTTGGGCTCCTCCGGACCGCGCTCGGTGGGCTCGACGCGTCGGCTCGCGCCGCGCCCGCGCCCGCCTCGGCGTGACCGGGGCGCCGAAGTGGCTTCGTCGGTAGCGGTCTTGATCGCCGCGCTCACTACGGGGCTGCGGCCGCCGCCACCGGATTGCCCGGCCCGGCGCATCGCCTCACGGCTCTTGGGGCCGCGCACCGGCGAGCGGGCCGTAAAGATCCACCCGATCCCGGGGACGGGCTTGCCGCCGATCAGCCGACCCCGATCGAACAGCCACTCGTGCTCGCCGTGGAACTCTTGGAACGAGTCGTTCGACAGCACGTCGGCGTCGACTTTTTCGGCGATTCGCAGCAGGAACGCATCGCCACGGCCGAACGCGCCGGCGGGCGGCGACACGATTTCTGCGTTCGCTACCGCCTCGTCGAAGGCCGGCACCTCGGACGAATCGATGCGATGGCCGAAGGTGGCGTCGACCACAACGGTGACCTGCGCGTCGGGAAATTCCTCCATGAAGGCGCGTACAGCCTCGTCGAGTTGAGCCAGGCTCGGCATCGAGCGGCCTTCGGTTGCGATGTTTGAGCCGTCAACGACGACGTGGCGGGTTTGAGGCATGTTGCGGAAACTCTAGGGGTAGGGACGTCGGCGCCAAGAGATCCCGCATCTCTTACGATCCTCAGCCATGGTCGACACCACCACCGGCGAGGTCACCGAGCTGCTCCAGCAGCTGATCCGCAACGCCTGCGTGAACGACGGAACCGTCGAGTCGGGACACGAGGCGCGTTCGTGCGACGTCCTGCAGACCCTGCTCGAGGGGCCCGGAATCGACATCGAAACGTTCGAACCCACGCCGGGACGCAAGTCGTTGGTCGCACGGATCGAAGGCACGAACCCGCAGGCGCCGACGCTGATGCTGATGGGCCACACCGACGTCGTGCCCGCGACCGAAGGATGGACGCGCGACCCGTTCGGCGGCGACTTGGTCGACGGGTTCGTGTGGGGCCGCGGCGCCGTCGACATGCTGAACCTCACCGCGTCGATGGCGCTGGCCACCCGCAAGCTCGCCGACACGGGCTGGAAGCCCGAGGGGACGCTGATCTACTTCGCCGTCGCCGACGAAGAGGCACTCGGTTACCACGGCGCCGGGTGGATGGCCGACAACGAAACCGATGCGGTGCGCGCCGACTATGTGATCACAGAGTCGGGCGGGATCCCGATGCCGACACCCAACGGCACCCGCCTGCCGGTGATCGTCGGCGAGAAGGGCACGTACTGGTGCAAGTTGACCGTAAAGGGCACACCGGGCCACGGCAGCCAGCCGTTGCGTACCGACAACGCGCTCGTTACGGCGGCAGAGGTGGTGCGGCGACTGAACGAGTACCAGCCCGAGACGATGATCCACGACATCTGGCGGCGCTTCGTGGAAGGGATGTTCCCGACCGAGTTCGCCGAGCAACTACTGGACCCCGCTTCGCTGCGGCAGTTGGTGCAGACGCTGCCCGTCGCCCTGGCCCGTCAGGCGCACGCGTGTACGCACACCACGTTCGCGCCAACAGTCATGCACGGCGGCACCAAGACCAACGTCATTCCTGACCGGGTGGAACTCGAAGTCGACATCCGCACGCTGCCCGGCCAAACCGGCGCCGACATTCGCACCATGCTCGACGAGGTACTCGCCGGCCCGGGAGGCGAGGGATCGTTGAGTGACCGCGTCACTATCGAGGTGATCACCGACGAAACGTCCACGGCGTCACCGATCGACACGCCGCTGTGGGATTCGTTGAGCCGCGTGAGCAACGCGCTTGTGCCCGGAGGCGCCGAGTGCATCCCGTTCCTCACCGTCGGCGCGACCGACGCCCGCTTCTTCCGGCGGATGGGCATACCGGCTTACGGCTACGGACTGTTCTCGACCAACCTGTCGTTCGAGGACTACGGCACGATGTTCCACGGCGACGACGAACGCGTCGACGTCGAGTCGCTGCGCCTGTCGACCGAGTTGTGGCAAGCGGTCGGGCACGATCTGCTCGGCGGTTGAACGTGAGCCAGTTCAAGGCGGTGCTGTGGGACTTCGGCGGCGTGATCTTCACCAGCCCGTTCGAGTCGTTCAACCTTTACGAGCGGGCCAATGGGCTCCCCGTCGATTTCATTCGCGGGCTCAATGCCACTAATCCCGACACGAACGCGTGGGCGCAGTTTGAGCGGCGCGAGCTCAGCGTGCCCGACTTCGTCTCGGCGTTCGAAGCCGAAGCGCAACGGGCCGGCCACGCCGTCGACGCAGTAGCGGTGCTCGGTGCGCTCAAGGGCCAGGTGCGCCCCGAAATGCTCGCCGCCGTCGACGCGATCAAAAACGCCGGGCTGATGAACGCCGGTGTAACGAACAACTTTGCGCCGATGGACGCGCTCGACTGGCTCGCCAAGTTCGACGTGGTCATCGAGTCGAGCAAGGTTGGCGTGCGCAAGCCCGACCCGAACTTCTACGAGATCGCCTGCGAGACCTTGGGTGTTTCGGCCGCGGACTGCGTGTTCCTCGACGACCTCGGCGTCAACCTCAAGCCGGCCAAGGCGATGGGCATGACCACGATCAAAGTGGTCGATCCCGAGGCGGCGCTGGCCGAACTGTCGGCCGCGCTCGAGCTCGACCTCAGCTAGCGGGCGCTCCCGCCTCGAGTTCTTCGACCACCAGCGCGGCGAGCCGCTTGAGCTCGGCGACCTGCGAGTCGTTCAACACGCGGGGCCGGCGATCGGCGACGCACAGCGTGCCGACCCGGCTGCCGTCGTGCAGCGTGAGCGGCGCGCCCGCGTAGAACCGGATGCGCTCGGGCCCGAGCGCCACCGGGCTGTCGGCGAACCGTCCGTCGTCGAACACGTCGGGCACCTGCATCACGTCGGGGGCGAGGATGGCGTGCGCGCAAAACGATTCGTCGCGGTGGGTTTCGGTCGCGTCGAACCCGAGGTGGGCCTTGAACCACTGACGGTCGCTGTCGACGAGCGTTACCAACGCGATGGGCGTATCGGTGGCCACCCGCGCCTGCTCGGCGAACGCGTCGAAACGCGGGTCGGCCGGCGTGTCGAGCACGCGCAATCGATGCAACGCGGCGAGCCGTCGTTCCTCGTCGTCGGGAACCGGCGCGGCGATCCATCGCGCGGCGCGCTGCAGCACCGCGGCGCGCAGCTTCGTGCGCACGTGCGCGATCGAGCACGGCAGCACCAGCCAGTCGGAGACGGTGGCCGCGATCGCGGTGGGCACGGCACGCCGGGTCGCCGCGAGTACCGATGCAGCACCAGCACCGATGCCGGCGAACCGTCCGTCGTCGGCATCGACGACCACGACCGCGTCGGACAAGTTTTCGCCGTGCTCTTCGGCCGTCTCGACGATGAGGCCTTCCGCCGACGCGGCGGCGCGCACCGCGGCGCCTAGGGCGGGGTCGTCGATCGCTACCACTACGCACGGGTTGAGGGCGGCGAGTGCGAATTCCGCCGTGGCCGACCCCGCCGGGTGGCCGTGTCGCGCGCCACCGCGGCCGACCACCGCGAGCGTGGTGCCTTCCGCAGCGGCGAGAACTTCGAGGCCTTCACCGGCGCGGGCCCGCGCCCGAGCCAGCAGGTCGTCGACGCCGTCGTCGTCACGGCCAGGATCGTGGTGCGACATCACGAGTGTCCCCACGCCGGCCGCGGACGCCGCCGCCACGACGTACTCCATCGTCGAATGACCCCATCCGGTTTTCGGCCCGTAGTTCGCCGCTTCGTATTGGGTGTCGTGCACCACGACGTCGGCGCCGCGGAGGAACGCCACGTGCTTACCGTCGCGGCTCGCGTCGGGGATCGACGCTCCACCGGCCAGCGCGGCGTCGTGGGGTTCGTGGTCGGATGCGTAGACGAACACTGCGTCGTCCGCCTCGATGCGGTACCCGAGGGTCAAGGCCGGATGATTCAAATAGCGCGTGACGATCGTGGCGTTGCCGATCGTGAAGGAACCTTCGACGAGGTCGTGGTAGCGGGTGTCGGCCAACGCCTCCTCGAGCGCCACCGGGAAGTAGTGGTACTCCATCTGCCCGGCGAGAACGCGGTCGAGGTTCTGGACCAGACCGCGCGGCCCGTAGATGTCCCACTCGCTACCCGGCACGAACAGCGGGCCGAAAAACGGCAGACCGTGGATGTGGTCCCAATGCGTGTGACTGATGAGGATCGTGCCCTTGGGCGGCTCGCCGGTCGCTTCCGCTTCGCGCAGCAGCTCTTGACCCAGGGCGCGGGCGCCGGTGCCGCAATCGATCACGATGAGCGACCCGTCGTCGGTGCGCACTTCGGTGCACGACGTGTTGCCGCCGTAGCGAACCGTTCCTGGCCCCGGCGACGGAACCGAGCCGCGGGTCCCCCAGAAGCGAATTCGCACGACGGGGTTCTACCCGCTCGTTACAGCGTCAAGGCGCGGTCGAACAGATCGGCTTGTTCGATCGCGTGCGACGCGGCGGAACCGGCGGCGGGCGATCCGGACTCGACGCGCGTCACCTCGATGAGCGGGTAGTCGTCGCCGACGATGCGCGACAACTTGCCCCGCAGATAGGCCCACGCCCCCATATTGCGCGGCTCCTCTTGCAGCCACACCACGTCTTTGGCGTTGGGGTAGCGGGCCAGCGCTGCGGCGATCTGGTCTTCGGGCCACGGATACAGCTGCTCGACGCGCACGATCGCCACTGGAGCGCCGCGCGTGTCGCGCTCGGTCGCCGCTTGCACCGCAACTTTGCCCGTCGCGAACACAACGCGCTGCACGCTCGACGGATCGGTGATCGCGGGATCGTCGAGCACTTCGAGGAAGCGCCCCTCGACGAACTCTTCGATCGGCGAGTACGCCTCTTTGCGGCGCAGCAGCCACTTCGGCGTCATCACCACGAGCGGCGTGAGCTTGTCGCGACGCACCTGACGGCGCAGCAAATGGAAGTACTGCGCCGCGGTGGTAGGCGACGCCACGCTCATGTTCGCCTCGGCGCACAACTGGAGGAAGCGCTCGAGGCGAGCCGAGCTGTGTTCAGGGCCCTGGCCTTCATAGCCGTGCGGCAGCAGCAGCACGAGCCCGCTCGTTTGACCCCACTTGTCTTCGGCGGCCACGAGGAACTGGTCGATGATGATTTGGGCGCCGTTGACGAAGTCACCGAACTGCGCTTCCCATGCCACCAGCGCGTTCTTCTGCACCACCGAATACCCGTATTCGAAACCGACCGCGGCGTATTCGGAGAGCAGCGAGTCGTAGATGAAGAAGCGGCCTTGTCCGGGGCCGAGTTCCCACAACGGGACGTACTCGATGCCGGTGTGGTAATCGACGAGCACGGCGTGGCGCTGACTGAACGTGCCGCGGCGCGTGTCTTGGCCCGCCACGCGCACGTCGGTGCCTTCGACCAGCAACGAACCGAACGCGAGCGCTTCACCCAGTGCCCAGTCGACCTGTCCTTCGGCATAGACCTTCGAACGCGCTTCTAGTTGGCGCTGCAGTTTCGGGTGCACCGTGAAATTGGTCGGGAACTCGTGCACCGCGCCGGCCACCTTGTCCAGCACATCTCGGCTGACGCCGGTAAGCGGCGACGGTTGCACGATCGTGGGCGGCGGGGCCGGCAGGCTCGTTGGCTTCGGCGGCGCCGATTGACGGGTCTCGTCGAGCGCCACCTGCAGCCGGCCCGAGAAGTCGTCGAGGGCCTGCTCGGCTTCTTGCATCGTGATGTCGCCCCGCTTCACCAACGCTTCGGTGTAGAGCTTGCGCACGGAACGCTTCTGCTCGATGCGCTCGTACATCTGCGGCTGCGTGTAGCTCGGCTCGTCGCCCTCGTTGTGACCGAAGCGGCGATAACACACCATGTCGATCACGACGTCTTTTTCAAACTCCTGGCGAAACGCGAATGCGAGCTTCGCCACGCGCACGCACGCCTCGGGGTCGTCGCCGTTCACGTGGAAGATGGGCGCCTGCACCATCTTGGCGACGTCGGTCGCGTACACGCTCGAGCGCGCGCTCTCGGGCGCCGTGGTGAAGCCGACTTGATTGTTGATGACGAGATGGACCGTGCCGCCGGTGCGGTAACCCGGCAGCATCGACAGGTTCAGGGTTTCGGCCACCACGCCTTGACCCGCGAAAGCGGCGTCGCCGTGGATGAGCAGGCTCAGCACCGACACGCGCGGCGACGTCCCGGGAGCGGGAACGTAAAGGTCTTGCTTGGCCCGGGCCATTCCTTCGACCACGGGATCGACCGCTTCGAGGTGCGACGGGTTCGACGCCAGCGTCACCGGGATCGGGATGTTGTGGGGACCACTGAAGGTGCCGTGCGCGCCCTTGTGATACTTCACGTCGCCCGAACCCTGCACGGTGTCGGGGTCGAGGTCGCCCTCAAACTCCTTGAACAGCTCGCGGTAGCTCTTGCCGATGATGTTGGTGAGCACGTTGAGCCGGCCGCGATGCGCCATGCCGAGCACCACTTCGCTCACGCCCGCACCGGCGGCTTCGTCGATCACCGTTTCGAGCAACGGGATCGCCGATTCGCCGCCTTCGAGCCCGAACCGCTTCTGCCCGACGTACTTCGTATGAAGGAACTTCTCGAACGCTTCGGCCGCGTTCAACCGCGACAGCACCCAGCGCTGTTCGTTGGGCGTCATGTCCGTGGAGACGCCTTCGACGTGTTCTTGGATCCAACGCTTCTGGTCGGGCTCCTGGATGTGCATGTACTCGACGCCGACCGTGCGGCAATAGGCATCGCGCAGCACGCCGAGCATGTCGCCCAACGTCATCGCGTCGTTGCCGGCGAGACCGTCGGCGTAGAACTCGCGGTCGAGATCCCAGATGGTGAGGCCGTAGGTGGCCGGGTCGAGTTCAGCGTGCATGTGCGGTTCTTTGGCCGCGAGCGGGTCGAGGTCTGCGATCAGGTGACCGCGCACGCGGTACATGTTGATGAGCGTGTGCACCTGCACCTGCTTGGCGAGGTGGGCCCGCTCCTCGTCGAGTGGGTTGATGTCACGGCGCCAGCGCACGGGCTCGTAAGGGACGCCCATCGAGCGGAACACGTCGTCGTAGAAGCCCTCTTCGCCCAGGAGGAAGTGGTGGATCCACTGCAGGAACTCGCCCGACTCGGCACCCTGGATGATGCGGTGGTCATACGTCGACGTGACCGTGATCACCTTGCTCACGCCGAGCCGCGCCAGCGTGTGGGGGTCGGCGGCTTGGTACTCGGCGGGATAGTCGATCGCACCGACGCCGACGATCACGCCCTGCCCCGGCATCAGGCGAGGAACCGAACTGACCGTGCCGATCGTGCCCGGGTTGGTGAGGCTGATCGTGACGCCGCCGAAGTCGTCGACGGAGATCTTGTTGGTGCGCACCTTGCGGATCAGGTCTTCGTAGGCCTGCCAGAAGCCGTGGAAGTCGAGGTCGTTCGCGTCTTTGATGCAGGGCACGAGCAGCGTGTGCGAACCGTCTGACTTCGTGGTGTCGACGGCGAGGCCCATGCCGATCGTCTTGTGGTGAATGACCCGGGGCGGCTCACCGTCGACGAACGTCGAGTTCATCACCGGCACCTTCCCCAATGCCCGCACCACGGCGTAGCCGATGATGTGGGTGAAGCTGACCTTGCCACCGCGGGTGCGCCCGAGGTGGTTGTTGAGGATGCGGCGGTTGACTTCGAGCAGCTTGGCCGGCACTTGACGCACGCTCGTGGCCGTCGGCACGCCGAGGCTCTGCTCCATGTTCGCCACGATGCGAGCCGCCGCGCCCCGAATCGGGGCACCCTCGGTCTCTGTCGGCGACGCAGCCGGTGCGGTCGTAGGCGTTGGTACCGCAGCGACAGGCGCCGGCGCGGTAGCTACGGGAGCGGGAGCGGGCGCACCTGCCGGAGCCGGTGCTGCCGCGGGCGCCGTCGACCCGTTGCCGTTGGTCGACCCGGTGCGGTAGTCGGCGAAAAACTCGCGCCAACTCTCCGACACCGAGTTGGGGTCGGCCTTGTACTGGTCGTACATCTCTTCAACGAGCCACTCGTTGGGCCCGAAGGTCGTTGACTCTTCGTCAGGCATGAGGCCCCAATGCTACCGGCGCGCCGGGTAGCCGCCGGAACCCGCCGGCATCGAATCACGCTGGTTAGATGCGGTCTACGGCAGCGGCGGCAGACGCAGCGACGCCGTGGGCGACACGAACCGAACATCGAGCAGCGAGTGCGCGCCCGGGTACGCAGTGAGGTGGCCGGTCAACAACTGGTTCTCGAGCGGGATTCTTACGTCGAGCCCCGTGGCGTTGCCAACGGGCGCCTGGCCGGGCGTCACTCTGACAAACAGGCCGTTATGCGGCAAGTAGACGCTCGCGGTCGCTTGATCGGCCGACTCGCTGGCAAGCGTGCCGTTGTTCGAAATGTCGTTGAGCTGATGAACGGCGGCCGTTGGGTTCGTAACGAAATCGTCTACATACTGAGTCGTGCCGTTCTGCCACGCCACGGCGTGAACGTTGAATGCGGCATCCACGTAAATCCCGACCGCCGTACCGTTGTCGTTGATCGACCTCGCCTCCGCGAAAGTGCCGGGCGGGTTAAGTACCCGCGCCTCCCCGTTGCGCCACTCGACTGCGACGATCGACTGTCGGTCAGCGGTAAGCGCCGCGCCAACAGCGTCACCGCGTGAATTGCCGTGAAGCGCGACGGCCTCGTCGTAGCCCTTCGGCGTAGCCAGCAGCTGCAACGTGCCGTCGGGTGACCAACGAGCGGCCGTGGCCTTGTTGTTGGCGTCGACGACTGCGCCGACAACCCAACCGGTGTTCGACACGTCGAGTCCCGCAGCCGAGGTCCATCCCGCGTATGGCAGCGAACTTCGGGGTCCGTTGGGCGCACGCAGTTCCGGGGCGCTGAGATCCATCCCGGCGTCCGAGTCGTACCGGTACACGTTGAGCAGCACCGTTCCGGCATCGTTGATGCTCTGCGCCTGCCCATCCCCCAGCTCAGTGACGAGACCGTGGTCGTAGGCGTACGAGACGTAGTGAAAGCCCGCGTCGAACCCCGAACCGACCGCAACGCCGGCGTTGTTGATGTCAGCAAACCATCCGTCAATCGGGCTGCCCGATATCCGCTGTGCCGGATGGCCGGCATAGCGGATCAACGGCCCGCCCTGAACGTCGGAACTAAAGCCGCCGACGGCGTCGCCGCGGTCGTTGACCGCGTAGAACGTGTTGTACGCGTTCGCGCCCGGCCCCGCGGTGTCGGCGCGCGTCCAGTAGTCCGGTTGGCGAGTGGCCGCCACGGACGGCGTTGCGCTGACAACGGAAATAGCAGTAGCGGCGATCGCCGCGACGACGACACGTCGAATCATCAGAACCCCCAGAGCCCCAGGCGCATCAGGATACCGCGAGCGGTCCGCGAAATTCGTGCTTACGCGGCAGCGAAGGCACCTAGGCGCGGGACGACAAGTACCTTTGACTGCCTCATGGCGCACCAGTTCATCTACACAATGCAAAAGGTTTCGCGGGTGCACCCGCCCGACCGGCAGGTTTTGACCGACATTTACTTGTCGTTCTTCCCCGGGGCCAAGATCGGCGTGCTCGGTAGCAACGGCGCCGGCAAGTCGTCGTTGCTGCGGATCATGGCGGGTGAGGACGACGGCTACTCGGGCGAGGCCCGGCTTACACCGGGCTTCAGCGTCGGCTTTCTCAAGCAAGAGCCCGACCTCGACCCGAACAAGGACGTCGCCGGCAACGTCGCCGATGGCGTCGGCGAGATCATGACGCTGCTCGCGCAGTTCAACGATGTGTGCGCGGCGATGGGCGAGCCCGATGCCGACTTCGACACGCTGCTCGACAAGCAGGGCAAATTGCAGGACAAGATCGACGCCGCCAACGGCTGGGACATCGAGCGCACGCTCGAGATCGCAATGGACGCGCTGCGCCTGCCGCCGGGCGACTCCCCCGTCACCCACCTGTCGGGCGGTGAACGTCGACGCGTCGCGCTGTGCCGTCTACTGCTGCAGCGCCCCGACCTGCTGCTGCTCGACGAACCGACCAACCACCTCGACGCCGAGTCGGTGGCGTGGCTCGAGCGGTTCTTGCAGGACTACGAGGGCACAGTGATTGCCGTCACCCACGACCGCTACTTCCTGGACAACGTGGCCGGCTGGATTCTCGAACTCGACCGCGGCCGCGGCATCCCGTGGGAGGGCAACTACTCGTCGTGGCTCGAGCAGAAGCACAACCGACTCGCGCAGGAAGAGAAGGCGGACAAGGTGCGCGAGCGCACGCTGGCCCGCGAGCTCGAGTGGATCCGTATGGCCCCGCGCGCTCGCCAGGCCAAGGGCAAGGCCCGCATCACCGCGTACGAGCAACTCGTCGCCGAGTCGGAGGCGTCGGAGGGCGCGCGCGACAAGGTCGAGATCGCGATCCCGGTTGGTCCCCGCTTGGGCGACGTCGTCGTCGAAGCAAAGAGTCTTTCCAAGGCGTTCGGCGACAAACTGCTGATCGACGACCTCACGTTCTCGCTGCCGCGCGGTGGCATCGTGGGCGTGATCGGCCCGAACGGCGCGGGCAAGACGACGTTGTTCAAGATGATCACGGGGTCAGAAAAGCCCGATGCCGGTGAACTGACGGTCGGCACCACGGTGCAGGTCGCGCACGTCGACCAGAGCCGCGAGAACCTCGACCCGGCCAAGAGCGTGTTCGACGAAATCAGCGACGGCCTCGACCACATGGTGGTCGGTGGACGAGAGTTCCGCAGTCGCGCTTGGGTCGCATCCTTCGGCTTCACCGGGTCCGATCAGCAAAAGCTCGTCGGAGAACTTTCCGGCGGCGAACGCAATCGCGTGCAGTTGGCCAAGGTGCTGCGGGCGGGAGGCAACTTGATCCTGCTCGACGAACCCACGAACGACCTCGACGTCGACACGCTGCGCGCGCTCGAGGAAGGGCTGCTCAGCTTCCCCGGTTGTGCCGTAGTGATCAGCCACGATCGCTGGTTCCTTGATCGCATCGCCACGCACATGCTCGCGTTCGAAGGCGACTCGGAAGTGGTGTGGTTCGAAGGCAACTACGCCGACTACGAGGCCGACCGCCACGCGCGTCTTGGTCGCGAGGCCGACCAGCCGCACCGCATCAAGTACAAGCCGCTAGTCCGCAGCTAGATGGTCGAACTGCGGCGGCTTCGTGGCGTTGTGATCGCTGTCTGCGTAGCCGCGATCCCCACGATGATCGTCGGATCGATCCTCGATCGAAACGGCATCGCGCTATTCGGCGGCCTGTGCGCAGCGACCGCTATCGGCTGCCTGCTCGTGGCCACCACCGTTGCGCCCGTCGCCAAGCCCAACTCGGCCGACGACGAAGCCGCGCGCGTCGAGTCGTTGATCAACGACCTCGCCCGATCCGGCGCCGACGAAGCGACGCTGCGCGGCCTCGCCCGCGCGGCGATCCGTCTCGGCCGCGCGCAGCAGGGCGCCACTGACAGCCCTTCGTCGGTGTAAAGCGTTCAGGCCTGGAGCGCGGCGGACGCTCAACAGGCCCGAACGCCATCATGAGCGTCCGACGAGTTGGTCGATCTGTCAAGCGCGACCGGCCTAGGGTTTTACCCGTGCCCGAAAGTCGTGCCGTAGAACGCAGTATCGAACCCGGCAACAGCGCGGTATGTCCGGTGTGTGGCGAGACGGTGAAGTTCAAGGCACGCACGCAGGGCCGCCAGGTCATCGCGAACATCTACGTAAAAGATGTCTGGGACCGCGTCGAGCACTACCACGTCGAGTGCTACGACACCGCCGGCCAGCCTTACGGCGAACCCCAATAGCCTGGGCGTGTGCGCACGCGTGTCACGAGGTCATTTTCCTTCGAAGCCGCTCATCAACTTGAGTGGCACGCGGGCGCGTGCAAGAACCTGCACGGACACAGCTATCGCCTTGAAGTAACAGTCGCCGGCGACGTCAACGACAACGGCATCGTCATCGACTTCTCGGACCTCCGCGCGGTCGTCGAGCGCGAAGTCATCTGCCGCTTCGACCACACCTACCTCAACGACCTCCTGCCCAACCCCACGGCCGAACTGATCGCGGCCGACATTTGGCAGCGGCTCGCCGACGCGGGGTTGCCGGTAGAGCGCGTCGTGTTGTGGGAAACCGAGAACTCCCGTGTGGAGATCGGAGGGTGACGAGCGCGGTTGTGATCCTTAGCGGTGGCCTCGACTCCACGGTCTGTCTCGCCGACGCCGTGGCGAACCACGACAGCGTGATCGCGCTCTCGATCGACTACGGGCAGCGCCACCTCGTCGAGCTCGAACGTGCGGCCGCGATTGCGGCGCGTTACGGCGTCGAATACGTCGAGCAACGCCTCGATCTCAGCGCGTGGGGCGGCTCCGCCCTCACCGACGCGTCGATCGCAGTTCCGACCGCGGCCGACGCCGCGGGTGGTCCGGCGATTCCGATTACCTATGTGCCCGGGCGAAACCTGATCTTTCTGTCGCTGGCCGTGGCGCTCGCCGAAGCGCGTGAGTGCGCGGCGGTGTACATCGGCGTGAACGCGCTCGACTACTCCGGCTATCCCGATTGCCGCCCAGAGTTCATCGAGAGCTTTCGCGCTACCGCCGCGCTGGCTTTGCGGGTCGGTGTAGAAGGCGTGCCGGTTGCGGTCGCGACGCCGCTGCTCGACATGTCGAAAGCCGAGATCGTTCGCCGCGGGGTGGAGCTCGGCGCGCCGCTCGAACTCACGTGGTCCTGTTACCGCGGCGATGCCACGCCGTG
>JBEEFT010000077.1:0-9628 GCA_041166225.1 Actinomycetota bacterium
TTGATACAGGAGGCTGGCGCAGGCCGCCGTCGCGCCTTTCGTGGTCGAAAACACCAACTGCAACGTGTCTTCCTGCCACGGTGCCCCGGTGTCGACGTTGGCGACACCGCCCCACAGATCCACGACCTTTTCGCCGTCCTTGTACAGCGAGAACGCAGCGCCGACCTCGCCGTTGGCTTCGAAGTTGTTTGCGAATGCGTCGCGCACAACTTCGAAGCCCGATGCGACCTCACCATGGATTTCAGCCATGGACTGAGTCTTAGCCGACGGCGTCGCGTTGTTGCTCAGCGACGCCCACTGCGGTGTTGCTGCGGCCGTGGCGGAGGTCGACGTGGTCGACGCGGTCGAAGGCCCGCATCACTGCCAACAACGCGGCGAGGTAATCACCGCTGACAGAAGCCTCCACGACTTCGCCGCTGTCGTAACCGAACCATTCGCCGTCGTCGACGGCAGCCTGCACCCGACGCATCACCTCGATGGAGGCGGTCAGGGCGCTGCTGCGCCAGTGGGCGGTGGACAAATGGCCGTCACACACACCCCGCACGACGAATGTCGTGTCGCTTGCGTTGTGGTTCGAACGGCCGCTGGTACTGCTTTGGGTAACGCGCATGCGCACTCCGAGGGGAGACACGCGCCGTCCCTGAATGTTCAAGTAGGGCGTTGGCCTAAATATTACCCCCTGAACCGCAGCGCCGATCCGCGGCTTTGGTCCGGACCGCGGGCTACTCCTGGACGAGTTCGATCAGTGTCCCGAACGACCCCTTGGGATGGACGAACGCCACGGTCGTCCCGCGCGATCCTGGCCGCGGTGCCTTGTCGATGCCGGTGCCGCCCGCCGCGATGATCGCGTCGAGCGCCTTGCCGCAGTCGGCCACCCGGTAGCCGATGTGGTGCAGGCCTTCGCCGCGCTTCTCAAGCGCCTTGGCGACGGGCGAGTCGGGCCGCGTGGGCGTGAGCAGCTGCACGTAGCTCTCGGCCACCTTGAGCAATGCCTCCTCGACGCCGTCGCTCTCGACAACTTCGCGGTGGTCGACCGTGGCGCCGAACGCGTCGGCGTAGTACTTGATCGCAGCTTCGAGGTCGTTGACCGCGATCGCCACGTGATCGATTTCGGTGAGCAGCATTTCCATTACGGGATCAGGCCCTTCACCGACTCGGGCATCTCCTCGGCGATGCGGATGATCGGGATGCCGGTCTGGGTGTTGTCGTGCATCTCTTTGAAGCAGCGGGGCAGATCCTCGAACGCGTAGATCTCTTTGTGCACCGTCGGGCGGAAGACACGGCCGTACAGCTCCGTGGCCGCACCGCAGCCAAACGGCGTCTCGTAGTGCGTGTGGTCGATGGTGACCTGCTTCACGGACATGAGCGTGGAGTTGTAGGTGACGACCTGGCTGAGCTGCCAACCAGCCGACACGTTGACGCCCATGCGAGCGGCGACGGCGAGACCCGCGTCGAACACGGGGCCGCGCAACATGTCGCACACCGCGTGCATGTCTTCGCCGTTGGTGATCTGGCTCACGTGCTTACGGAACGCCTTGATGTCGTCCTTGCCGGCGAAGCGGTTGAACTGCTTCTGGTCGATGCCGACGATGCCCTGACGCTCGAGCGCGTCGCGGCGCTCGGGCGAGCCCGAGCAGAAGTACGCGTTGTGGCCTTCTGCTTTCGCAAGCTGCAGGAACAGTTCGGACACGCCGCCGCCGAAGCCGAGCACGTTGATGGTGGCGCGACGCTCGACGGGCACCTTGACGCGGTAGATGCCGATGGCGCGGCGCCACAGGTGGTACGCCGTGGGCGCCCGCAGCGGCAGCGCCGCCATTTCCCAGAGGTTCAGCCCGCAGTCGAGCGGCGCCTTGATCAGTTGCCAGTCCTCGACGACGGCCTCTTCGCTGTACCAACCGATCGACTCGGGCTGGTCGTAGGCCCAAATACGCAGCGGATACCCGTACTCGTCGGGCTCACCATTGCAGTGCGTGACCACGATGTCGCCGACGCCCACGTTGGTGACGTTGGCCCCGACCTCGAGGACCTCGCCGAGTGCCGAGTTGCCCGGATAGATCTTGCCGCCGCGGGCCTCGGCGATGTTGATGGTGTCAGCCAGCGCCGCATGGTTGATGTTGTGCTCGGCGGACACGGCGAGCACCTTGAAGCGCACGTCGTTTGGACCGACGTCGCGCAACTCGAGCTTGTCGAGGGCGACGACGTTGGTGATGTCCATGTCTTCGGTGTTGCCGGCCCGCTCCTTTTCGGCAGCGATGGCGTCAGTGGCGATGGCGTAGGCGCGAACGGTCTTTCCCATAGGCGCTCACGCTACCGGCCAGTAACAGGGGAATGCCCAGTCCACGAAAGGAAAGAATCTGAACTACTTGCGCCGTGTGGTTCAGAAGTCGCGACGTGAGAAAATGACTACGCAAGTAGTTCAGATTCTTTCCTTTAGACTGTTTTCTCTTTCCACGTCGTTACCCCTGGAGGAACCAAATGGCCGGCTCAGTCATCGTCGCTGGTGCCCGTACCCCGATCGGCAAGCTCTCCGGTGCACTCGCATCGCTAAGCGCCATGGACCTCGGTGGCATCGCCATCAAGGCCGCTCTCGAGCGCGCCAACGTCACGCCCGATCGGGTGAAGTACGTCTTCATGGGTCACGTGCTGCTCGCCGGTCAGGGCCAGAACCCGTCGCGGGTGGCGTCGGTCAACGCCGGCATCGGCATGGACGTTCCGACCACCACCGTCAACAAGGTGTGCCTCTCGGGCCTCAACTCGATCTACCTGGCCGACCTCATGATCCAGGCGGGCGAGGCCGACATCGTCGTCGCCGGCGGCATGGAGTCGATGACCCAGGCGCCGTACCTGCTGCCCGGCGCTCGCGCCGGTTACCGCATCGGCGACCAGTCCGTCGTCGACTCGATGATGCACGACGGCCTCACCTGCTCGTTCGACAACTGCGCGATGGGCCTGGCCACCGAGCGCTACGCCGACGGCAAGATCAGCCGGGAAGCCCAAGATGCGTTCGCCGCGAATTCGCACGAGCGGGCCGCCGCCGCGATGAAAGACGGCCGCTTCGACGCCGAAATCGTGAACGTCGAGATCCCCCAGCGCAAGGGTGACCCGATCATCGTCGACACCGACGAGGGCGTCCGCCCCGGCACCACCGCCGAAAGCCTCGGCGGCTTGCGTCCTGCGTTCGACAAGTCAGGCACGATCACCGCCGGCAACGCCTCGCAGATCTCCGACGGCGGCGCTGCGGTGATCGTCGTGTCAAAGGCGGTTGCCGAGTCGCTCGGCGTCGAGCCGCTGGGTGAGATCCTCGCTTATGGCCAAGTCGCCGGACCCGACCCGTCGCTGCTCACGCAGCCGTCGCGGGCGATCAAGCAGGCGCTGGGCAAGATCGACAAGCAGGTCACCGACGTCGACCTGTTCGAGCTGAACGAAGCCTTCGCCGCCGTCGGCCTCGCGTCGATGGAAGACCTGGGCATCACCGACGAGATCTGCAACGTCAACGGTGGCGCCATCGCCCTCGGTCACCCGATTGGTGCATCCGGCACCCGCGTGGCACTGCACCTGCTGCACGAACTCAAGCGCCGCGGCGGCGGCACCGGCGCCGCCGCGCTCTGCGGTGGCGGCGGCCAAGGCGACGCTTTGATCGTGCGCACGCTCTAAAACTCGAAACACTCCGAACTGGTCGCGCGATCTGTCGCTAAAACCGACAGATTGCGCGACCAGTTGCGTTTTACAGGGTGACGCGGCCTTCTAGGGCGCGGCCGAGGGTCAGTTCGTCGGCGTACTCCAGGTCGCCGCCGACGGGGAGACCGCTGGCGATGCGGGTGACTTTGACCTCGGCGTTGTGGTCGCGCACTTCCTTGGCGACGTACAACGCCGTCGCCTCGCCCTCGATGTTCGGGTTGGTGCACACGATCACTTCGGTGACGGACTCGGCCGCGATGCGCTTGATCAGTTCGCCGACGCGCAGCTGTTCGCCCCCCACGCCTCGGATCGGATCGAGATGTCCCTGGAGGACGTGGTAGCGCCCGCGATAACGCGCGGTTTTCTCCACCGCGATCACGTCTTTGGGCTCCTCGACCACGCACAGCACGCCGTCTTCCCGGCGCGGGTCTTGGCACAGCCCACATTCGACCTCTGCGTTCGGTGTGCCGTCCGTCTCGGCGATATCGAAACAGCGGCGACAAAACGTGATGCGCCGCTTGACCTCGTCGATGCTCTCAGCCAGACGCCGCGCGTCCTCAGCGGGCAGGCGCAGCAGGTGGTACGCGATGCGCTGCGCCGACTTGGGACCGACGCCGGGCAGCCGCCCGAGCTCGTCGATGAGGGTTTGGACCGACTGCGCGTAGACCGACACCCGTTACCCGAGCAAACCGGTGAGCCCCGACAGCCCGCCCAACGCGGACGAGTTCAGTTCCGTGATTCGCTCGATCACGTCGTGCAGGGCAGCGAGCACGAGGTCTTCGACCATCGACGGGTCGCCGTCTTCCAGCGCGCTCGGGTCGATGTGGACCGAGCGGAACTCGTAGGCGCCCGTCGCCACGATGCGCACGACGCCGCCTCCGGCCACGCCTTCGACTTCTTGGGACGCGACCGACTCTTGTGCTTCGACAAGTTGCTCTTGCATGGCCTGGGCCTGCTCGAGCAGGGCGCTGAAATCGGGGATGCCTTCGTCACTCATTGGGTTCCTCCACTGCGGCTCCGGGGAACGCTTCGAGCAGCCGCTCTGCGCCCGAGGCTACCGGCGGCGCGTCTTCCAGTTCGGCCACGTCGCCGACGTCTTCGACCACGTCGTCATCGGACGCGCCCGGCGGGTTCGTCGGGCGGATCGCGGCGACAGACCCGCCGCCTGTCTTGTCGACCGTGAGCGTCAACTCAATGCGAACGCCGAAGTACTGGCTGAGCGCTTCTTGCACTTCGAGACGGACTTCGTCGCAACGCTGTTTGTGAATTTCCGTTGGCAGCGCGAACGTCGGCTTGGGTGCGTCGACCCAGTGGCCGCCGCGGAACCGTGCTTTGGCGCGCGGTGAGATCTGGTCGAGGACCGTGTCGCCCCACGCGAGCGTCAGCGCGTCGCGATCGGGGATGGTGCCGTCGCCCTTCGGTGCCGCCTTCGGCTTCGGCGCTTCCGCCTGGGCCGCAGGGGCGGTGACAACGGGTTCGGCCGGCGGCTTCTCGATCCGCAGCGACGGCCGTTTCGCAGCGGGGGCCGGAGCGACCGGGGCGGCTGAAGATGGCGGCGGCGCTACCGACGCGCGGGGCTCGTCGCCCGAACCCGCCGAGCCTCCGCCGCCCGCGTTGACTCCACGTTCCAGCCGATCGATGCGGGCCAACAGGGCCGACGGTGCGACGTCGAGATCGGTGCGGGCGATGCGCACGAGGGCTGTCTCCAATGCCACACGGGCGTCGACTGCTTCCTTCATCGACGTAACCGCGTCGCCCACTACTTCGAGGGCACGCGTGATGCCGGGCGCGCCGAGTTGCTTGGCCTGTTGTTCGATCGCGTCGTCTCGCGCGTCGACGTCGAACTCAGGCGCCAAGATCGACAAGAACCCGATGCGCAACCGAGCCAACACCGCCTCGCCGATACGGCGGGCGTCGCGCCCCGCAGCCATCGCTCGGGCTACGGCGACGATCGCTGCGCCGGCATCGTGGGCCGCCAACGCGGCAACTACGTCGACGGCAGGATCGACGTCGTCGGCGCCAACTCCACCCGCAGCCGCGACCTGGTCGAGCGCGGACAACGCGTCACGCGCCGACCCCGCTCCGCGTCGAGCGACGACGTCGATCGACGCGTCGTCGACCTCAATGCCCGCGACACCCGACACATCGCGCACCAACTCGGCCAGCGTCTCGGCCGAGAGCAAGCGGAACTCGTAGTGCTGCGTGCGGCTGCGGATCGTCGGCAGCACCTTCTGCGGGTCGGTGGTCGCAAGCACGAACACCACGTGCGACGGCGGCTCTTCGAGCGTCTTGAGCAGCGCGTTCGACGCGGGTGTCGACAGCATGTGCACTTCGTCGACGATGTACACCTTCCAGCGGCCGGGACTGGCGAGCGCGACGCGGCTTACAAGATCGCGGATCGCGTCGACGCCGTTGTTCGACGCCGCGTCGAGTTCTTGTACGTCGAGCGACGACCCGTTGGTGATGGCGATGCAGCTCTCGCAGATGTCGCAGGGCTCACCACCCGCCGCCTGCTCGCAGTTCAACGCCTTGGCCAGAATGCGGGCCGACGTGGTCTTGCCCGTCCCCCGGGGTCCGCTGAACAGGTAGGCGTGACCGACGCGCCCGTCGCGCACAGCGTTGCGCAACGCGACCGTGACGTGATCTTGACCGCGGACGGCGGCAAAACGCTGCGGACGGAAGCGCCGGTACAGGCTCTGATATGTCTCGTCCGCCATGGTTCAGCGCCCTACGGGCGCAGCCCATGGCTGGGCCGCAGCTTCGATGATTCGCTCGCGAAGCTCGCTCATGTCCCGAATCTACGCCAGCAAAGCGAGAGCCAATTCGCAGAACGCGGCGCCGGCAGTCACGGGTGACGCTGGCGTCGCCGTGCGGTGACCGCTAGCCCACACTGCCGAAGAAGTTGCTCAAAATCTGGTCCCGTAGCGACTGGCGGCGTTGGCCGGCCAGCCCCGCGATTCGTTCCTGTCGCCGGGCGAGACGCTGCTCCATCACCGTGGCCAACTCGTCGAGCCACTCCGGATGGGCGCGCACCAGCGGTTCGTACAACTGGCGACCGATCTCGTAGACGACGGTTTCGCCGACCGCCCGCACCGTCGCCGCCCGTTTTTCGCCGGTCAGTAACGCCATCTCACCCACGACTTCACCGCGGCCCATCGTTTCGACCAACCAGTCGGTGCCGTCGTCGCGTCTGAGGCGGACCTCAACTTCTCCATCGCCCACCAGGAACAACGACGTCCCGTCGTGGCCCTCGACGACGAACCGCTGCGTAGGCCCCAGGAACAGCGGACGGGCACCGAGCGCCAGCGTGTGCACGTCGTCGGCCGACATCATCCCGAAAATCGGTACCTCGCGCAGCAGCGCTTCGACCTCCTCGGTGGTGGGCTCAGCCGCAACCGCCGGCTCCATAACGGTGAGGTTCGGGCCGAGTCCGTCTTGACGTTGGAGCACCTCGACCTTCGATTTGTTGCGCATGAGCGCGTCGAGCAGGCTCGCTTCCAGCGGCACGCATTCGGCGCCGGCGTGATCCATCAACCCCTTGGCCTTGGCCCAGTCGGCCACGTAGTTCATCGAGGCGCGGTACTGGTTGCACGCGGTGGGGTAAAGGCCTTGCTGTCCGGCGACACCGAGGCGCTGCCACAGCACGATCTCGCGCGCCGCACCGGGAAGGAACCCCAGTTCCGGAAACGCAGCGGCGGCTTGACGCATCACGGCGCGCTCGGCGTCGCGGAAGACGCGTTGCCAGGTCTCTTGCGAGTTGAACGCGTTCGCCCCCGCCAACTCGATTGCGCCCTTGAGGTCTTCGTGGTGCACGTGGAGGAAGCGCAGCGTCGTGTTCTTCTTGCGCAACAGGTTGAGCACCGACACCGGTCCCGTGCGCGGCGACCCGAAGCCCGGGAAGGTGATGCGCCGCATGTCCCACACGTCGCGCCACGCGTCGACCTGGACGCGGTTACGGATCTCGGCGAACACGTCGTTGTGTTCATAAGCGTCTCGTTCTTCCGCGGACAGCAGATCGCCCGCGTCGGCCTTGACCGCTTCGAAAATTCCGATGCACGTCAACAGTTCGAGGTAGACGCCGACACGTAGTAGCCACGCGGGATCGGTGAGGTGGTCGGCCTTGCCGACGATGTCGGCGACCAGCGCCGCGGTGTACAGCGCGGCCTTGTCTCCGCCGATCTTCAGCACCGGATACCACGGGTGGTACGCGACGCCCGGGTCGGCCACGCCGGCTTCGGCGGCCTGGCGCGCGGTGTCGGGGGCGACCAGTCGTTCGATGATGCGGGTGTAGAGCGAACCGAGATTGCGCACGTCGCACAGGTCGAGGAACGCCTCGTCGGCGGCGAGCGTCGAACCTTCGCGCGTGACCCGCACGTCGACCCGCGCGCGACGCATGAAGCCGGATGTCAGAGCGAGGTCGACGCTGGCGCAATCGTCGTTCGGACGAAGCTCGATCCGCTGCCTGACCTGTGTCGTCACGGGCAGACGCTTCGCTTTCCATCCGGGCAGCGGCACGCCGTCGACGCTGACGTCAACCTCGACCGCTGCACCCTCGGGCACGTCACCGACCTCGACCAACAACACGGCGCGGTTGTCATCGCCGCCGCCCGTAACGAAGGCAGCGCTGTCGCTCGAACCAAAGCCGGGACGGGCGTCCTCGTCTGTAGGCCGCCGACCGGGGATGAAGGGCACGATCCGGCAGTCCATGGGCCCACTATGGCTGACGGCGCGCCAGGTCTAACGACGTGGTCCACCAAATGGGGTTAAGCGCACATGGCGGAGAGAGTGGGATTTGAACCCACGGTGACTTGCGCCACACACGATTTCCAGTCGTGCCGATTCGGCCGCTCTCGCATCCCTCCGGGTGAAGCGATCTCAGGTTAGTGAGAGCGGCCGTGTGGCCGGCCATCTCTCTTCTGGGCATGCCTCCCGGTGAAGCGGAGCCACATTACTGGCGCCACGGCAGCAGCCGGTATCCTGCTAAGCGGCCCGACCATGTAGTGCGACGGCCGGGACCTGCGCAACAGCATCCCCGTGAACCGAGTCAGGGCCGGAAGGCAGCAGCTCTCAGCGGACAATGCCGTGTGCCGTAGTCATCCTGGTCGTCGCTCTGGATGGTCGGGCTCATCCGTTGGTGCAATGCCGGAACAGCATGTTGCCGGTGCAGTGCTGATTGTTGCCGGGACGGTCGCCGGCGGGCGGCTCGTCCGCGGGCGGCGGCGTCGCCGGTTGTTCGGGCTGCGGATCCTGTTGCGCGGGCGGACGGGGCGTGGAGTTCGGCGGGCGCAGATCGAGCGCGCCGTCGCCGTTGTCGATCTCGACGGGTTCGCGGCCGGGGTGCTCGCTCGAGATCCGGCTCACGGCGTAGTTGAACGCGGTCTGCACGGTGGCCGACGCTCGTCCCTGGATCATCCCCTGGCGGACCATGTACTCGACCATGTAGCTGCGCCCGATCGTGGAGTTCTCGTACGCGAGATCGTTGGCGCCGGCAGCAGCGGTGAGCACGCGGCCCGGACGCAGCACTTCGGTGAACCCTCCGCCGTAACACGCCGCGATCGCAACCCACGAGCGGCTCGCGGCCACGTGGCTCAGTGCGGCCGCCAATTCCCGATCGGAGACCGACGACCCGTCGCTCGTGACGATCTCCTCGTTGCCGGCGTTCGTCTTGCGGACATGACCCGCGTAGAAGAATCCGGCGACTGCGTCGGGCCCCGCGTGCGAGGCGAGCCAGCCGACAGAGTCGAGGAGCGTGCCGCGCGTGACCTGGCCGTCGCGCAAAGTCAAGACATGACCGCTGTCGACGCCGAACACGTCGAGCGCCTGATCCATGTCGTTGGCGTCGTTCACCGCCGACGACAGGTCGTCGCGGGTGCCTGGATAGTCGTTGATCCCGATTACCACCGCCCACGTACCGGTGCCAGTCCCCTGCGACGACACGGCGCCGTTCTGT
>JBEEFT010000078.1:0-22386 GCA_041166225.1 Actinomycetota bacterium
ACGCGATCTGGCTGTTCGCCACGCACCCCGAGCAGTGGCAACTGCTTCGACGCGAACCGGCTCGGATCAAGGCGGCGTTCAACGAGGCGTTGCGGCTCGAAACCCCGATCCACTGCTTCACGCGCGTGGCGAAAGCCGACACCGTTGTCGGCGGCGTCGACGTGCCCGCCGGCGCGCGCGTGATGGTGAGCTTTGCGTCGGCCAACCGCGACGAACGCAAGTGGCACGACCCGGAACGGTTTGACATCACCCGCGAGAGCGCGGCCCAGCTCGCCTTCGGACACGGCGAGCACGCGTGCATCGGCATGGGGTTGGCCCGTCTGGAGGGCGCGGCGCTACTCAGCGCTCTGCTCGAGCGGGCCGGGTCGATCGAGCTCGACGGGCCACCGGTGCGGAAACTGAACAACCTGATCCGGTCTTTCGCGTCGCTGCCCGTGAAGGTCGGGCCGGGTTGACCGCCGCGCCGTTACCGCTCGCTTAGCTCGGTCAACACCACCGGTCCCGTTTGCGCGTCCCATGTTGCGATGAGACCGATGGGCGGAGGGGCCGCGGATAAGGGGCGGCGGAAAACCGTTAGGTCGAACCGGTCGTTGCGCAGCAGCGACGCGTCGGCGTCGTCGCGCTCGAGCGTGAAGCCGTCGACGGGTACCCGCTGGCCCGACCAGCCTCCGCCGTGGATGCGCACGGTGCTGGGCGCGACGTACCAGCGACCCTCGTGGAATGCCATGCCCAGTGCCTCGCCCTGGCCCGTCATGGTGACACCGGCGAGCATCACGACGAACTGCGGGTCGCGTAGGCCGTCGTATACCCAGCGCGTGCCGAGCGCCGAGTGCTGCATCTCCACGATGAAGGCATCGTCGGCGCCGGCCAGCGGCTCGTCGCGATACGTCAGCGGCACTTGCATGAGCACGCCGCCGGCGTCGACGAGGTGTGTCTCCATGCCGACCCGACCGTCGGGATCGTCGAACCGGAACGAGCCGATGACGTCGATCGCGGCCGCACTGTCGGGGCCCCATGGTCGCGTGGGGATCCAGGCGGCGATGAGTTCCGCCTTCGTGGGTGTGATTGTCGCTACGTGGAACCGAGCCATGCGGCAGGGTAGGGCACCGCTTAGCGCGTCGGGTGCTCGACGCTCCCGTCGACGTAGCGGGCGAAGCGCGGGGTTTCCCGTCCGTGGGTAGGCGCCTCGTCGGGCCAGGGCCACCCGCCGAACTCGGTGCGCTGGTAGTCCTCGAATGCTTGACGGATCTGATCGTCGGTGTTCATCACGAACGGTCCGTATCGGGCGACGGGTTCGCCGATCGGACGACCCTGGAGCACGAGGATTTCAACCTCGTCCGCTCCGGCTTCGAGCGTGACGGCGGCCTCCGCGCGCACGACAACCCCGGTGTTGTTCGCTACTTCCGTTTCACCCACGCGTACGGTGTCGCCTTCGAACACATAGAGCACTCGCACCGTTTCCGGACCGGACGCACCCGGCAGCACGAGGTGCGCGCCGGCGTCGAGACGCAGGTGCCAAATGGCGACGTCGGCGTCGGCGCGCGCCGCGTACGAATCGGGCGGCGGAGCCACCGGGTGCGCGTCGTCGAAGCGACCGGCGATCACGGTGACGTCGGCGATGCGACCCGCGGCGTCGGCCCGACGCACGACGGGCATGTCGCCGTCCCACAACATCGTGAAGTACGGGTCGACCATCTTGTCGGCGGCGGGGAGGTTCAACCAGATTTGGAACAACTCCAGCGGGTTGGGCGCGTCGCGATTGAGCAGCGGAAACATTTCCGCGTGCACGATGCCTTTACCGGCCGTGACCCACTGGACGTCGCCGCGCCCGAAGCGTGCGGCCGCGCCCAGCGAATCGGAATGGTCGATCTGGCCCCGGCGAACAAACGTCACCGTCTCGAAACCGCGATGTGGGTGACCGGGAAAACCGGGCACCGTAAGGCCGTGGTACATGCTCCATCCGTCGACGGCGGAAAAATCTTGCCCGAGATCGCGGTCGTCGACGGGCACAGCGGGGGCCAGCGTTTCGTTGCCGGCGGGGTACGCGTCGTCGTGGTGGGCGCAGAACAGGAACGGATCGATCGTGGGCCAGTGGTCGCCGAGCGGCACCGTTTGTATGACGACGGACGAGACGGCTTGTTCTTCGGGCGCGATCGACATGGCGTGACGGTCAACGTTGCGGGGCGCCGTTTCGTTCCCAGTTCGGGCTACGTGTGTTCCGGCGCCGGACGGGGCACTCCTAGGTTTGATGGTGTGCGCCCCGTGACTGCAACCGTGCAGCGTTGACGCGCCGCGGCACCGGCGCGGTGGAGGACTACGCGCTCATCGGCGACACACAGACGGCGGCGCTCGTGGACCGCCACGGTTCTATCGACTGGCTGTGCCTGCCCCGCTTTGATTCCGGCGCGTGTTTCGCGGCGTTGCTGGGCACGAACGACCACGGGTACTGGCACCTCGCACCCGCGTCGCCCACCACGGTCACGCGGTGGTACCGGCCCGGAACGCTCGTGCTCGAGACCGAGCACGCCACCGCGGAAGGGCGCGTCCGCGTCACCGACTGCATGCCTGTGCGCGGTGTTGCGCCCGACGTGGTGCGCGTCGTCGAGGGCATCGAAGGAACGGTGCGGATGCGGATGGAACTCGTAATCCGCTTCGACTACGGCGCGGCGGTGCCGTGGGTGCGCAGGTCCGACGGTGCCTTGCGCGCGATCGCGGGGCCCGACGCGTTGGAACTGCGGACAACGGCTTCGACACGCGGCGAACAACTCACCACAGTTGCCGACTTCGACGTTGCCGCCGGTGAACGCGTTCCCTTCGTGCTTACGTGGCATCCGTCGCACGAAGCCCCGCCGCCGAGCGTCGATCCCTATCGCGCGGTGGAAGACACCACGAAGTGGTGGAGCGAGTGGTCGGCGCAGTGCGAAACACTCGGTCCGAACCGCGCGATGGTGCAGCGCTCGCTGATCACGCTCAAGGCGCTCACGCATGCGCCGACGGGAGGGATCGTGGCTGCGCCGACCACGTCGCTGCCCGAAGACATCGGCGGTAGCCGCAACTGGGACTACCGCTACTGCTGGCTACGCGACGCCACGTTCACGCTCTACGCGCTTCTGCTCGGTGGCTATGAAGCCGAAGCAGTGGCGTGGCGTGACTGGTTGTTGCGCGCCGCGGCCGGGGCACCGGCGCAGCTTCAGATCATGTACGGCCCCGCCGGTGAGCGTCGGCTGCCCGAACTCGAACTCGACTGGCTGCCGGGGTACGAGAATTCGTCGCCGGTGCGCGTCGGCAACGCCGCGAGCCAGCAATTTCAGCTCGACGTTTACGGCGAGGTCATGGACTGCCTTCACCAGGCGCGCCGTGTCGACGGCGAGTCCGACCCCGCGGCGTGGCAGTTCCAGCGCACGTTGATGGAGTTTCTCGAAGGTCACTGGCGCGAGCCGGACGAGGGCATCTGGGAGGTTCGGGGGCCGCGCCGGCACTTCACGCATTCGAAGGTGATGGCGTGGGTCGCCGCCGACCGTGCCGTCAAAGCCGTCGAGCAGCACGGACTCGACGGTCCCGTCGACACATGGCGACAACTGCGTGACGACATCCGCACCGAGGTCGACCGCAACGGCTTCGACGCCGCGCAAAATTGCTTCACGCAGTCGTTCGGGCGCCCCGAGCTAGACGCCAGCCTCTTGTTGTTGCCGCTCGTCGGGTTTTGCGACGCTAACGATCCACGCATGATCGGTACCGTCGCCGCTATCGAACAGCAACTGTTGGAGGAAGGGTTCGTGCACCGCTACGGCGCCGACAGCTTCGGCCAGGTCGACGGGCTGCCCGGCGCCGAGGGTGTGTTTCTGCCGTGCTCGTTCTGGTTGGCCGACAACTACATCTTGCAGGGACGCATTGACGATGGCCGTGCCCTCTTCGACCGGCTCGTCGCGCTTGGCAACGACCTCGGGCTGCTTTCGGAGGAATACGACCCGGTCCGGCGCCGTCTCGTCGGCAACTTCCCGCAGGCGTTCACCCACGTGTCGCTCGTGAACACGGCGCACAACTTGGACCGTGCGCGCGGCCCGGCCCAGGCAAGAGGGAGCGAAGAGCAATGACGATCCGTGCGCTCGCGGTCACGCCCGGTCAACCGAACAGCGGCGCGCTCATCACCGCCGCGGCGCCCGAGCCTGCCCCGGGTGAAGTAGTGCTCGAACCGGTGCTCGTGGGCGTGTGCGGTACCGACCGCGAAATCCTCGGCGGCGGCTACGGCGAAGCGCCGCCCGGAGCCGACCGGCTCGTGCTCGGCCACGAAGCCGTCGCCCGTCTCGCGACCGCGAGCGCGGGCGCCGATGCGGGGCAGCTCGTGGTGCCGATCGTGCGGCGGCCCGATCCGGTGCCGTGCCCGAACTGCGCGGCCGGGGAGTGGGACATGTGCCGCAACGGCCGCTACACCGAACACGGGATCAAGGGCCTCGACGGGTTCATGGCCGACCAGGTCGCCGTCGCCGCCGACCACTTCGTGGCCGTGCCCGATTCGCTCGGCGAACTCGCCGTCCTCACCGAGCCGACAAGCATCGTGGCGAAGGCGTGGCACGAGATCGACCGCATCAGTGCGCGCGCGAGCAGGCGTCCTCGCACCGTTCTGGTAACAGGCGCCGGGCCGGTCGGTTTGCTCGCCGCGCTGCTCGCCCGTCAACGCGGTCTGGAAACCCACGTGCTCGATCGCGTGACCGATGGGCCCAAGCCTGCGCTCGTCGCCGATCTCGGAGCCGAGTACCACACGGGCCGCATCGCCGACGCCGGCCCCGAAGCCGATGTCGTCGTCGAGTGCACGGGCGTCGGCTCGGTGGTACTCGACGCGATCGAGCAGAACTCACCGACTGGGATCGTTTGCCTTGCGGGCATTTCCAGCGGTCGGCGCACGATCGACCTCGACGCGACTGCGCTCAACCGCACGATCGTGCTGGAGAACAAGGTCGTCTTCGGCACCGTGAACGCGAACCGTCGCCACTACGCCGCGGCGATCGAGGCGCTGTCGGCCGCCGACGCCGACTGGTTGCGCCGCGTCATCACGCGGCGCGTACCACTCGAGCATTGGCAAGACGCGCTCAACACTGAAGACTCCGACGTCAAGGTCGTCATCGAAGTGAACTCACCGCAGGCTGGGTAGGAGCACCGCATGCTCGAAGCGGCGTGGTGGGGATTTGTCGGCGGGTTCGCATTGATCATCGGCGCAGTCATGGGTTTGTTGATCCCGACGGCGCAGCGCGTAATCGGGCTGATCATGGCGTTCGGCGCCGGCGTTCTCATCAGCGCGCTGGCGTTCGAACTCACGTCCGAAGCGTTCCATCGCGGCGGCGTCGACGCAGTCGCCGCCGGCCTCGCTGCGGGCGCGCTCAGCTTTTTCGCGGGCGACTGGATCGTCGATCATCGCGGCGGGAATCACCGCAAGCGCTCCGGCGGTCAGCAGAGTTCGGCCGGCACCGCGATCGCCCTGGGCGCGCTGATGGACGGCATTCCCGAGTCCGTCGCGATCGGCGTGTCGCTGGTCGGCGGTGGCGCAGTTGCGGCACCGGTGGTGGTCGCAGTTTTCCTGTCGAACATCCCCGAAAGCCTTTCGGCGGCGACGGGGCTGCGCAGCGCCGGCCACTCGACTCGCTACATCATGGGGCTTTGGATCGCAGTGACGGTGATGTCGACGTTGGCCGCCGCGCTCGGCTACCAGTTCCTCGGCAATGCGTCGGGCAACACGATCGCCGTCATTCAGGCCTTCGCGGCCGGAGCGATTCTCACGATGCTCGCCGACACGATGATGCCCGAAGCCTTCGAGCACGGCGGCGCCGCAGTGGGTCTGCTCACCGTGCTCGGATTCGCCCTCGCGTTCGTGCTGTCGACCACCAAGTAGTCACTGCTCGTCTTTGCGGCGCGCCCGCGCCCGCCGCAGGCCTTCGTGCATCGCCTGCACCCGCCCGCCCGAAATCGCAGATCCCTCGTCGACGAGGTCCTGCGGTAGCGCCTGGGGCGCGGGATGGTTGTTGGCCCACGGGTCGGCCCCGTCGAGACGTTCGAGCGCGTTTCGGATCGTGAAGTCGGCGGGGTTGATTTGGTCGAGGTCGTCCCACGTACACGGCCACGACACGGGCGCGCCGGCGCGCAGGCGCGGGCTGTACGCCGCGACCACGGTTGCGCCGCCGCCGCCGCGCGTCGCGTCGATGAACACTTTGCCGCCCCGTTCGTCCTTCACGAAGGCAGTGGTCGCGATCGACGGGTCTAGTGCCGCGGCGCGCTCGGCGATCGCGCGCGTGGCGGAAGCCGCGTCGTCCACCGTGGTCGACGGAATCACTGGCACGAAGATGTGCATGCCCTTGGCTCCGCTGGTCTTCACCGCTGCGACGAGACCCAGGTCGTCGAGCGTGGCCCGCACCAGGTGCGCGGCGCGCACGGCGTCACGAAACCCTCCAGCCTCGGTCGGGTCGAGGTCGAGCACGATGTGCGTGATGCCCTCTTCGGAACCGCGTACGAGCGCGGGGTGGTATTCGACGGCGCGTTGGTTACCGAACCACAACAGCGTTCGCTTGTCGTTGCAAAGTGCGTAGGCGACGTTGCGTTTCGACGTTTCGGCCCAGTACGTAACCCGCGCGATCCACTCGGGCGCGTACCGCGGCAGGTTCTTCTGCATGAACGGCGCCTCGTGGGCGTGCGCCCGCATCACAGACAGCGGGCGATCGGCGAGCACCGGCACGAGCCGGTCGGCGATCCCGTCCAAGTAGTCGATCAGGTCGCGCTTGGTCGCGTCGGACCCCTCGAATAACGGTTGATCGAGATTTGTGAGCGGTACGCCGTCGCGCACCTCGTCAGGCTTCGCGCTGGCCATCGTCTGAATGTCCCACGCCACCGTCTTACCCGCAGCCAGGCGAAGGCTTACTGCTCGCGCCTTTGCCGGCCGACGAGTTCCTCGGCGATCTCACGAAGTTTCCGGTTCTCGGACTGCGATTGCTGGCGCAAAACGCCAAACGCCGAGTCGGCATCGACCCCCGTAGTGGCCATCACGACGCCCTTGGCTTGCTCGATCACGCCCCGGCTCTCGAGCGCCTTGCTGAGGTTGTCGGCCAACGCCGACACCTGCGAGAACTCGGCGACGGCGACGGACAAGTCGGCGATGAGCTGCGCGTTCTCGGCGCTGGTCTGGTCCCATGGCCCGTCTGCGTGCCGGTACAAATTGAGCGCGCCGACGCTGCGATCACCGAGCAACATCGGTACCGACAACGTCGAGCAGATGCCGTAACCCGCGGCACGCTCGGCGAACTCAGGCCAGCGTTCTTCGCCGGCGGCGTTTTGCATCTCGCACGCCGCGTGAGTGCGCGCCGCTTCTAGGCACGGACCGCGGCCCGACGCGTACTGCGCCTCTTCGATGTCGGTCACCATGTGCTTCGTGAAGGCGCGCGTGCGGGCGCGGCCGTATTCGTCGGTGAGGGTCATGCCCGCCATGTCAGCGCCGGTGGCGGGCACTGACACTTCGCAGAGCTCGGTAAGGGCGTCGCCCAGGCCGAGACCGCGGGCGGTGAACTGATGGACGACGCGCGCGGCGCGTGCCAGGTGATCCGACATCGGATCCTTCTCTGGCCAGCAACGGCGACGGTGCATCTCAACGAGGAGGCAGCCGACCAAGGCCAAGTGTACTCGGGAATGGGAAAATCCCGACCGCGAGTCAACCCCTGACGTATGCGGCCAGGTGTTCGCCCGTGAGCGTCGCGCGAGTTTTAACCAGCGTCGCAGGCGTGCCCTCGAAGACCACGCGGCCGCCGTCGTGCCCGGCACCGGGGCCGAGGTCGATGATCCAGTCGGCGTGCGCCATAACCGCTTGGTGATGTTCGACCACGATCACCGACTTCCCGGCGTCGACGAGCCGGTCGAGCAAGCCGAGGAGTTGTTCGACGTCGGCGAGGTGCAGGCCGCTGGTCGGTTCGTCGAGGACGTAGATGCCGCCGGGGTCACCCATGTGCGTGGCGAGCTTTAGGCGCTGCCGCTCACCACCCGACAGGGTCGTGAGCGGTTGGCCAATGGTGAGATAACCGAGACCGACGTCGCCGAGCCGTTCGAGGATGGCGTGGGCCGCTGGCGTGCGCGCATCGCCGTCGCCGAAGAACTCGGCTGCGTCGTCCACCGACATCGCAAGCACCTCGCTGATGTCGCGCCCGCCGAGGTGAAACTCGAGCACCGACGCGTCGAAGCGTTTGCCTTCGCAGTCTTCGCACACCGTCGCGACGCCCGCCATCATCGCGAGGTCGGTGTAAATGACGCCTGCGCCGTTGCACGTGGGGCACGCGCCTTCGGAGTTGGGGCTGAACAACGCCGGCTTCACGCCGTTCTGTTTCGCGAAGGCCTTCCGAATCGGGTCGAGCAACCCCGTGTAGGTGGCCGGGTTGCTGCGGCGCGAGCCGCGGATCGGCGCCTGATCGATCGAGACGACGCCGTCACGTTCGGCCACGGATCCCTGGATGAGCGAACTCTTGCCCGAGCCCGCGACTCCCGTGATCACCACCACGACGCCGAGGGGGATGTCGACGTCGACCTTCTGGAGATTGTGCGTCGAGGCACCGCGAATTTCGAGCGCACCCGTCGGCGTGCGCACCGCGTTCTTGAGCGATGCCCGATCGTCGAAGTGCCGACCGGTAACCGTCTTGCTCGAACGCAGCGCCTTGACCGTGCCTTCGAAGCAGACGGTGCCTCCCGCCGAACCGGCGCCGGGCCCGAGGTCGACCACGTGGTCGGCGATCGCGATTGTCTCGGGTTTGTGCTCGACGACCAACACCGTGTTGCCCTTGTCGCGTAGTTGCAGCAGCAACTCGTTCATCCGCTGGATGTCGTGCGGGTGCAACCCGACCGTCGGCTCGTCGAACACGTAGGTGACGTCGGTGAGCGACGATCCGAGTTGGCGGATCATCTTGACCCGCTGCGCTTCGCCGCCCGACAGCGTGCCCGACGGCCGATCGAGGGCAAGGTAGCCGAGCCCGATGTCGACGAACGACGCGAGGCTGTCGTGGAGCGCGGTAGTGAGCGGCGCGACCGACGGGTCTTTCACGGTCGTGATCCACTCGGCGAGATCGCTGATCTGCAACGCGCACGCGTCGGCGATGTTGATGCCCTTGATCTTCGACGAGCGCGCCGCCTCGGCCAGGCGCGTGCCGTCACAGTCCGGGCAAGTCGTGAACGTCGTGGCCCGCTCGACGAAGGCGCGGATGTGGGGCTGCAGCGCGTCGACGTCTTTGGACAACATCGACGCTTGGATCCGCGGAATCAGCCCTTCGTACGTGAGGTTGATGCCACCGACCTTGATCCTCGTCGGCTCCTTGTGCAGCAGGTCGTGCAGCTCTTTCTTGTTGTATTTCTTGATCGGCTTGTCGGGATCGAAGAAGCCACAGCCCCGAAAGATGCGTCCTTGCCATCCGTCCATGCTGTAGCCGGGGATCGTGATCGCGCCGTCGTTGATCGACTTGTTCTCGTCGTAAAGCTGCGTTACGTCGACGTCGGAAACCCGACCCCGGCCTTCGCAGCGCGGGCACATCCCGCCGAGACGATTGAACGTCGCCCGCACCGTTTTCTTGGCCCCGCGCTCGACGGTGATCGCACCCGACGCCCGCACCGACGGCACGTTGAACGAGTACGCGTTCGGCGGGCCGATGTGCGGTTTGCCCAATCGGCTGAACAGGATGCGCAGCAGCGCGTTGGTGTCGGTCGCCGTGCCGACAGTGGATCGCGGGTCGGCGCCGAGGCGTTGCTGGTCGACGATGATCGCGGTTGTCAGTCCTTCGAGCACGTCGACGTCGGGCCGGGCCAACGTGGACATGAAGCCCTGCACGAACGCGCTGTACGTCTCGTTGATCAGCCGCTGCGACTCGGCGGCGATCGTGCCGAACACCAGCGAGCTCTTGCCCGACCCCGACACGCCCGTGAACACCGTGAGCTGCCGCTTGGGAACCTCGATGGTGACGTTCTTGAGGTTGTTGACGCGGGCGCCGCGTACGCGAATGACGTCGTGCGCGGTGGTCTTCTTGGCGGCGGGCGTCATGTGGGCTTAGCGCGACTCCTGGATTCGGATCATGTTTCCGGCCGGGTCACGCACGGCGCAGTCGCGCACGCCGTACGGCTGAACCATTGGTTCCTGCACGATCTCGGCATCGCTCGACTGCAACTTCTCGAACGTCGCGTCGAGGTCCTTCGTGGCCAACAACAAGATGCCGTACGTGCCCTTCGCCATCATCTCGAGGATCGTGTTGCGCTCGTCGTCGGTAACGCCAGGGTCGACCGCCGGTGGCGCCAACACGATGTTCGTCTCAGGCTGACCGGCCGGGCCGATCGTGAGCCAGCGCATCGGTCCTTGGCCAACGTCGAGGCGCACGTCGAAGCCGAGCACGTCGCGGTAAAACGCGAGCGACGCCTCAGGATCGGTGTGGGGAAGGAAGCTCGAGTGAATGCTGATGTCCATGCCGGTCACCCTAAAGACGCGGCCGTGCCGCTGCTTCTCGATTCCTGACCGGCCGCGTCACTTGTTTCGAAATGCACGAGACGATGTCGTCGTGGTTGGGGTCCTGCTTGTACGCGCTCGGCGACATTCCGACGAGTTCGGTGAAGCGGGTGCTGAACGTGCCGAGCGACGAACAGCCGACCGCGAAACACACTTCGGTGACGCTCATGTCGCCGCGGCGCAACAGCGTCATGGCCCGCTCGATACGCCGGGTCATCAGGTACGAGTAGGGCGACTCGCCGTACGCCCGTTTGAACTCGCGGCTGAGGTGGCCGGCCGACATGTGCGCGCCGTGGGCGAGGGCTTCGACGTCGAGCGGCTGCGCGTATTCGCGGTCCATGCGGTCGCGAACTCGTCGCAACCACGCGAGATCGCGCAGGTGCTGTTCGTCGGCCGACGGCTTGCTCACCGGCGGAATGTTGCCATCTCCGCAACGGTTGCCCGCACGCGAGGACGGGCACACCCGTAGCGATGGTCGCGTCCGCTGACTCCGCCGGCTCGGGCCGCGGCTTCACGATTCCGCCGGAAGTGCGCCAGCTGGTCAACACGTTCACCAAGGTCGCGCTGCCGCGCCTCGCCAAAGCCCGACGGCCGAAGGATCTGAAGGCCCTCGCCCGCGATCCCGAACTCATCGCCGCGCTCGCACGAGAGCTCACACCGATCATCGAAGGTGCGATGCGCTACTCGTTGCCGATGAAGGGGCGTATCTCCACGCACCTGTCGGCCACGGTGTCCGGCGCAGTGGGGCCGGCGGCCGCGAACCTGGCCGAGGGTCTCGTGGTGGCGGGTCCCGAAACCCTGGCACTGAGCGCGCCGACCGCGCTCGGGGTGCAGTTCGCCGCGGCCACATGGGAGACGTACGTCGAGTTCTCGACGATCGTGCAAAAGCTGCGCGAGGCCGGCATCACCGACGCCGACAGCGTGCAGCTGGCGATCGTGCGGATGGTCATGCCCGACGCGCAGGGCGTCACGAAGACGATGGTGGTGAAGGCCACCGAGCGCCTCGTCGAGCGCATGCTCGCTCGCGCCGCCACCGGCTGGATCCCGATCGCCGGGCCAGTGCTCGGATCGGTCGGCTCGAACTTCGACATGCACCGCGCCCACCGCGCTGCCGAGTCGGTGATCCGCGAGCAGCGGAGTCGCCAGCCTTAGTTTCGTCGCCGTCCTTTCGCTTTTGGGCACCGTTGGGGATGCTCCGCGTCCCTCAACGTGCCCAAAAGCGGCTTTCAGCAGCAGCGCGCTTCCGCCTCGGGTACCGACGCGCAACACAGCGACGCACCGGCGTCGTCGACCTTGATCGACGGGGTACCGAACCCGTCGCTGTCTTCGAGGACGGCGTAGATCTCCCACGCGCCGTCGGGCCCGTCGACCCACACCTTGTCTTGCTTGGCGAAGCAACAGGTGCCCGACTCTTCGATCGAGTCGACGCCCTCAGTCGTCAGTCGCTGCTGGTGCGCCCACACGTCGTCGCTATCGGCGACCTCGACGCCAAGGTGGTTGAGCCGACCATCAGCGCTGGCGTTCTCGAACAGCACGAGTTTCAGCGGGGGATCGGCGATGGCGAAGTTGGCGTATCCGGGCTTGCGTTTCGCGGGCTGCGTGGCAAACAGCTTCGAGTAGAACGCGACGGCTTCGTCGAGGTTGGGCACATTGAGGGCGAGCTGCACGCGTGACACGGTGGGTCCTCCGATAGATTGATGACTGTCGATTAGAACTCTATCGATAGATCGAGGATTGTCAATATGAAAAAGTCGCTCACGATGGCGGATTGCTGCTCGGTGCTGGTCGAGCCGATTGCCGACGCCCACGCCACAGAGCTCGCGCAAGCGTTCGCCGCCCTGGGCGACCCCGTGCGCCTGCGGCTGTTCTCGATGATCGCGTCGGCGGGCACGTGCTGCTCGTGTGATCTCGTCGAGCCGATCGGCAAGAGTCAGCCGACGGTTAGCCACCACACCAAAGTGCTCGCCGAAGCGGGCCTCATCACCGGTGAGAAGGCGGGGCGATGGGTGAACTGGTCGGCGGTGCCGGCCAAGCTCGACGAGTTGCGCGCCGCTCTCGCGTCGTAGGCGCGCGCTACCGCGGGCGCAGGGTAGAGAGTTCGATCGCGTTGTCGTGCAGCACGAGGCGGCGGTCGTCGTCGGACAGCGGTTTCGTCTCGGGCACGTAGTCGAGCGGGTGCGGGAGCGCCTCGATGTGGGGCCAGTCAGAACCGAAGATCACCCGGTCGGCGCCCATGTGCTCGACGACGGTGAGCAAGTCGTCCTCCCAGAACGGGTTGACCCACACGTGGCGCCGGAAGATGTCGACGGGGTCTTCGCTGAACAACCCGGGCATCTTCTTAGCGGTCGAGCGCAGCTTGCGGAAGAGATCAGGCAGGAACTCGGCACCGTTCTCGACTGACGCGACGCGCAGGTCCGGGAACTTCGTGAAGTGCCCGGCGAGCGTCATCGACAACAGGAACTCGTGCACGGCCTGCTCGATGTGGAAGTTCTTGATAGTGGGGTGGAACCCGCCGCGGAAGTTTGCCGCGAACCCGTCGACCGCATAGCCGTTCGACGAGACGCCGCTGTCGCCCGCGTGCACGATCACGGTGATGCCCGCTTCCTCTACGCGGGCCCAGAAACCGTCGAACATCGCGTCGAACGGACTCTTGCGACCGAGCGCGGTGGTGGGCGCGGCGGGGCGCATCACGAGGAGGCGCGCACCGTTGTCGAGCGCCCACTCGAGTTCTTCGCTTGCCCACGCGGGGTCGGCCAGCGCGATGTACGGCGCGTTGAAGATGCGGTCTTCGTGGTTCAGGCCCCAGTCGTCGGCCAGCCAACGGTTGAAGGCGCGGAACGTAACGCACACCGCTTCGGGGTCGTCCTTGAGGATCTCTTCGTAGAGCATCCCGAGCGTCGGATACATGAAGCAGCCGGCGAGGTGCTGTTCGTCGAGCACCTTCGTGCGGGCGACGGGGTTGAGGTACTCGGGACGGATCGGCTCGCTGTCTTTGAGCAGCGCGAGCACGTCGACGTTGTTCGGATTGCCGCGGAAGTACTCGCTCAAGCACCCGGGTTTTGAGATCGGGTTGAACGTGGCGTTGGCCACGGCGCGGCTGACCTTGCCCCCGACCACGTGGTACTTCTTGCCCTCGATCTCGGCCCACTGCACGCAGCGCGGCCCCATGCCCGCGGGCAGGTGACGGGTGAAGGCGTCGAGCGCCTCGTAGTAGTGGTTGTCGGCGTCGAAGACTGCGTGGCCGAGTTCCAGTTGTGGATCCATGGCACCAGAGTAGAACCTGTTCTACAGGCGCCGGGCTCGGCGTTAGGCGCTAATAACGCCAGGGGTAGGGCGACCAGTCGGGGGCGCGTTTCTCGAGGAATGCATCGCGTCCCTCGGCTGCTTCGTCGGTCATGTACGCGAGGCGCGTTGTCTCGCCCAGCAACACCTGCTGACCGACCAGGCCGTCGTCGATCATGTTGAACGAGTACTTCAACATGCGCTGCGCGGTGGGGCTCTTGCTGTTGATTATCGCGCCCCACTCCAGCGCCACCTGCTCGAGTTCGGCGTGGCCCACGACCTTGTTCACCGCGCCCATCTGGAACATCTCGTCGGCCGTGTACGTCTGGCCCAGGAAGAAGATCTCGCGGGCGAACTTCTGGCCCACCTGCCGGGCGAGGTACGCGGAGCCGAACCCGCCGTCGAACGACGCCACATCGGCGTCGGTCTGCTTGAACCGCGCGTGCTCTCGACTGGCGATGGTGAGGTCGGCCACCACGTGCAGGCTGTGGCCGCCACCCGCGGCCCAACCCGGCACCACGCACAACACGATCTTGGGCATGAACCGGATAAGGCGCTGCACCTCGAGGATGTGGAGCCGACCGAGGCGCCCGGGGTCGACGGTGTCAGCGGTGTCGCCCTCGGCGTACTGATAGCCATCGCGGCCGCGGATGCGCTGGTCGCCGCCCGAGCAGAACGCCCACCCGCCGTCGCGCGGTGACGGGCCGTTGCCGGTGAGGATCACGCAACCGACGTCGGTGCTCTGCCGCGCGTGTTCCAACGCGTTGTACAACTCGTCGACGGTCTTAGGCCGGAACGCGTTTCGCACCTCGGGGCGATTGAACGCGATGCGCACCGTGCCCTGGTTCTTCGCCCGGTGGTACGTGATGTCGCCGAAGTCGAACCCCGCTACCGCGTCCCACGCCGCCTCGTCGAACAGTTCCGAAACCATCGGCTCACAGTAGGACCGTTCGCTTGCGATGAGACAAGCCGCCGATGGGTACGCGCCGGTGATGCCGACCGACAAGCGGAAAGTCGCCGCGTGCAAGCGGCGGTTCAAGACGTTCTATCCCGGCGGCTTCCAGGACGAGGACTACATCGCGCTGGAACGCCAATACAAGTGGGACGCCCACCGCGCGTGGACCGAACTCGTCGCCGAGAAGCCGCTCGCGGCGCGGCTGCGCGACGGTGACTACGAGGAGTTTGCGCGCGCCGTCGTTCGCATCGAGTCGCGCACGAACCTGTTGTTCTCGTTCGAGAAAATGGCGGTCCGCGACGCGGTCAGCACGCCCGACGGTGCCAAGGCGTTCGTCGCCGGCCTCGCCGACTGGTTCGACGGCCCGGGCGGCGACGCGGCGCGCTTCGAGCGTTGGTGCGACGCGGTCGACACGCTGCCCCGCCGCCAGACGCGCGTGCGTACCTGGCCAGTGGTGACCGTGTTCGGGTTCATCGCTCGGCCTCGCACCCACATCTTCCTCAAGCCGACGGTCACCAAACGCGCCGCTGAAGCGTTCGGGTTCGAGTTCGACTATCGCAGCCGCCCGCAGTGGGACACGTACGCCAGCTTGTTGTCGTTCGCACGCGCCGTGCGCGCCGAGGTGGCCGACTGGAAGCCCCGCGACATGATCGACATCCAGTCGTTTATCTGGGTCCTCGGCTCGGCTGAGTACGACTGATAACGACGCGCCCGCGCGCAGAACTGCGAGGCTGGCCGCGTGGCCCACGAACGCGAGCAGTTGGCCCGCCGCGTCCAGATTTGGCTGACCGCGGTCACCGTGGTCGCCAACCTCGTCGGCGCCGCGGTGGTGGTCGTGCTGATCGTATGGGTCGTGCCCACGCCGCAAGACGTCGACCTCGGGGTCGTGAACTCGGTCGCGGTGCCGGCGTACATCCTCGGCGCGCTCGTGGTCGGCGCGGTGTGGGGCACTCGGCGCTTGCTGCCCCGGCTCGATTGGTTGCGCACCGGCGACGACCCTGACCGCGCGCAACAGCGCACGGCCTTGCGCGCACCCGTACAAATCCTGCTCGTCGAGGTGGTGCTGTGGGGTGCGGCGGTGGTGTTGTTCACCGCGATCAACGGCGGACGTGACGGCGCGCTCATCGCGCCGGTCGCGTTCACGGTGTCGGGTGGAGCGATCACCACTTGTGCCACCGCGTACCTATTGGCCGAGCGAGTGCTGCGGCCCGTCGCCGCGCTGGCGTTGTCCCACGATCCGCCCGACCGGCCGTTGGTGCCGGGCGTCACGGCACGCGCGGTGCTCGCGTGGTTGCTCGGATCGGCCGTGCCCGTCGGCGGGCTCGTCGTTGTGGCGGTTTTCACGCTCAGCGGACGCGAGGTGTCACCCCGCCGTTTGGCGGTGACGATCCTGGCGCTCGGAGGAGTCACGCTCGTGATCGGCTTGCTCACGACGTTGCTCGCGGCGCGGGCCACGGCGTCGGCCGTGCAGTCGGTGCGCGCCGCGCTCGCACAGGTGCAAGAGGGCGACCTCAGCGTGCGCACCGAAGTTTTCGACGGAACCGAGGTCGGGTTGCTGCAGGCCGGCTTCAACCGCATGACCGAAGGACTGGCCGAGCGCGAACGAATTCGCGATCTGTTCGGGCGCCACGTCGGCTACAGCGTGGCGAGCTCGGCGATCGCGGGCGGCGTCGAGCTCGGAGGTGAACTGCGCGACGTCGGCGTGCTTTTCGTCGATGTCGTCGGGTCCACGGCTCTCGCGGCAACCCGTCCTCCGACCGAAGTGGTCGATGCACTCAACCGTTTCTTCGCGATCGTTGTCGACGTGGTTCACGACCACGGCGGGATTGTCAACAAGTTCGAAGGCGACGCCGCTCTGGCCATCTTCGGCGCGCCGACCGAACTCGACGACGCGGCGTCAAGCAGCCTCGCGGCGGCGCGCGCGTTAGGCGTTGGTTTACGTGACGGGGTTCCCGACATCGAGGCCGGCATCGGCGTGTCGTACGGCACGGCGGTGGCCGGCAACGTCGGCGCCAAGCAGCGCTACGAGTACACGGTGATCGGCGATCCGGTGAACGAGGCGGCGCGGCTCACCGAACTGGCGAAGTCGGTCGACGGGCGCGTTGTCGCGTCGTCGAGCGCGCTCGACGCGGCGTCGTCGGACGAAGCCCAGCGTTGGACGATCGGTGAATCGACCGTGTTGCGGGGCCGAACCCAACCGACGCATCTCGCCACACCGAGCGACCTCAGGGTCGACCCCGAGGCGGCTTCGGGGTAGCCAAGGGGAATACCCGATACTGCGACGACAGCCGGGTTCCTACGATGCAGGCATGGCAACGAACACGCAGGTAGCCGCGGCGCGCACGGTTGGCGCAGTGAAGACGTACGGATCAGGCGAAACCGAGGTCACGGCACTGCGCGGGGTCGATGTCACGTTCGCCCCGCAAGAGTTCACTGCGATCATGGGCCCGTCGGGGTCGGGCAAGTCCACGCTCATGCATTGCCTGGCGGGTCTCGACACGCTCACGAGCGGCAGCATCTTCATCGGCGATACCGAGCTGGGCACGCTGAACGAAACGCAACTCACGCACCTGCGCCGTGACCGCATCGGGTTCGTCTTCCAGGCGTTCAACCTCGTGCCCACGCTCAACGCGATCGAGAACATCACGCTCCCCGCGGACCTCGCGGGGCGAAAAGCCGATCCCGGTTTGATCGAGCGGATCGTGGGGACCATGGGCCTCGGCGACCGGCTCAAGCATCGTCCGCGGGAATTGTCGGGAGGCCAGCAGCAGCGTGTGGCCGTGGCGCGCGCCCTGGCGAACCGGCCGCAGATCGTGTTCGCCGACGAACCTACGGGCAACCTCGACTCCGCCACGTCGGCCGAGATTCTCGAGTTCCTGCGGTCGGCCACTACGGAGTTCGACCAGACGATCGTGATCGTGACGCACGATCCGGTCGCCGCCTCCTACGCCGACCGCGTGCTGTTCCTCGACGACGGAGAGATCGTCGACGAGATGCTGTCGCCGACGCCCGCCAAAGTGCTCGACCGCATGAAGAAATTTCGCGTCTGATGCTGCGGCTCAGCCTTCGCAACATCGCCGACCACAAGGGTCGGTTCATCATGACGGCGCTGGCCGTGGTGCTCGGCGTCGCGTTCGTGGTGTCGTCGTTCGTGCTCAGCGACACGATCAAGCAGACCTTCCGGACGCTGTTCGGTGAGGCGAACCAGAACGTCGACCTCGTGGTACGCACCAAGGGCGGCTTCGACACCGGGCCCGGCGGCATCGAGCGCGCTCCGCTGCCCCAACAGGCTTTGGACCTCGTGCGGTCGGTGCCGGGTGTGGCCGAAGCCGACGGTCCGGTGCAGGGTCTCGTGCCCGCGCTCATCGACCCCAAAGGCAAACAAGTGCCCAACGCCGGCCCGCCGACGCTCGGGTTCAGCTGGGGCACAAGCGACGCGTTGCGCGCGCTGCACATCACCTCGGGTCGAGCCCCGCGTGCCGGCGAGTTGGTGCTCGACAAGCAGACCTTCGACAAGTACCACTTCCAGCTCGGCACCAACGTCGCGGTGCAACTGACGTCGGGGTCGACCACGTTCCCGTTGGTGGGCACGTTCGAATTCGGCAGCAGCAATGGTTTTGCGGGCGCGCATGTGCTCGCGTGGGAAACGGCCACGGCGCAGCACGCGTTGGGGCGCGAGGGATTGGTCGACAAGGTCCAGATCGCGGTTGCACCCCACACCCCCGTGCGTGACGTGCGCGCCCGCCTCGTAGCAGGCGCGCCGAAAGGGATCGAGGTGGTAACCGGCGCGCAGGTCGCGAAAGAAGACTCGTCGACGTTCGAGGTGATCGCGAACGTGATCGGCGGCGTACTGCTCGCCTTCGCCGGCGTGGCCCTGTTCGTGTCCGCCTTCTACATCTTCAACACGTTCAACATCATCCTCGGGCAGCGCACGAAGGAACTCGCGTTGTTGCGTGCCGTCGGGGCATCGCCCGCGCAAGTGCGTCGCGCCGTGATCATCGAGTCGTTGGGCCTCGGCGTAGTTTCGTCGTTGATCGGTTTAGGCGGAGGACTGCTGCTGGCGCGCGCGTTGCAGAGCCTGATGAGTGCGGTCGGCTTCTCGTTGCCCGCCACCGATCCCATCCTCAAAGCGCGTACCGCGATCCTCGGCCTCGTGATCGGCATCGGTGTGACGTTCCTCGCGTCGATCTTGCCCGCCTACCGCGCGTCGACGGTCGCCCCCCTCGCCGCCTTGCGCGAAGACGCGGCGAACACCGGCCTCACGCCGCGGCGGCGGGTGCTGATCGGTGGCGCACTGACCGCATTGGGCGCGCTGTTGCTGGCGAACGGGCTGTTCCTGGCCGACGCGACGAAGAGTGTGTTGACGAGTCTGGCCCTCGGTGCGATCTGCGTGTTTCTCGGCGTGTCGGTGCTCAGCGCGCTCGTGGCGGCGCGCATCACCGGCGTCCTCGGTCTGCCGGTGCGCAAACTGTTCTCGACGCCGGGCCGGTTGGCGCGCGACAACGCCACCCGCAACCCACAGCGCACTGCGTCCACTGCGGCGGCGCTCACCATCGGGCTCGCACTCGTGACGATGGCAACGATCGTGGGCGCGTCGCTGAAGGCGTCGGTCAAGGACGCGACCAATCAGTCGCTGCGGGCCGAATACCTCATCAGTCCTTCGGGGTTCAACGGCTTCGGCTTCAGCCCCACCGTGAGTCAACGCATACGCACCAACCCTGAGATCGAAGCTGAATCGCCGGTTCGTTTCGGTGCGTTCCGGCTCGAAGGCAAAACCAAAGACGTCACCGCGGTCGACCCGCGCACGATCGACCGGCTGGTCGACGTCGGGGTCACGTCGGGCAGCTTCGATCGCCTCGACGACACGTCGATCTTCGTGGAGAAAGATCCGGCCCGCGATCTGCATCTGAAGGTGGGCAGCAAGGTGTCGGTGGAGTTTTCTCGCACCGGCAAGCACGAGTTCACGGTGGCCGGCGTGTACGACGACGCCACGATCGCAGGCAACTACGTGATCTCGATCGGCGCCTACGACGCGAACTTCGCCGAGAAGCTCGACCAATTCGTTGCGGTGAAAGCGGCTAACGGCGTGTCGCGGGTGCAACTCGAACACGCGCTCGCGCCCGTCCTCAAGGATTTCCCGCAGCTCAAGGTGCAGACGCGCGAGGAGTTCGTCGGCAGCCAAAGCAGCCAGGTCGACCAACTGCTGATCGTGATCAACGTGTTGTTGCTGTTGGCGATCGCGATTGCGGTGCTCGGCATCGCCAACACGCTGGCGCTGTCGGTGCTCGAACGCATCCGTGAGATCGGCCTGATGCGCGCCGTCGGCATGACGCGCCGTCAGACGAGGCGGATGGTGCGATGGGAAGGCGCGATCGTGTCGACCTTCGGTGCCACCATCGGCGTCGCCGTTGGTGTGCTGTTCGGCTTGGCCGGGCTCGCCGCGTTGCCGAAGTCGTTCATCACATCCGTAGCAGTGCCGATTCCCACGCTGGTGCTGTTGATCGTGTTCGCGACCGTGGCCGGCCTGGTTGCCGCGATCTTCCCGGCCCGCCGCGCGGGTCGTCTCGACGTGCTCGCCGCTATTGCGACCGAATAGCGCTTAACGAGGGCTAGACGTCGTACTCGCGCTCCACCACGGTGGTGGTGCCGCGGCGGCGGTAGTAGCGCGGGCCGCCGAAGGCGCCCAGCAGCAACACGATGAGGATGGCGATGATGAGGATCGTCAGCATGGGTCGGCGATACCCACTGCTCAGCGTGTGTTAGTCGCGTGCGGCTCGCGCCGGTGGCCGCTGGAGCGTCGACGCTGCGTCTTCGTCGTGAATGAGCAGGCCGGTCAACGACGCGCAGAACACCAGCACGGTGCCGACGAAGAAGGCGACGTGGTAGCCGCTGAGCGTGGCGCGGGCCAGTGCGTGCGGGTCGGTAACGCCCTGAGTGGCCGAGTTGATGCGGCTCACCAATACGGTGCCGAGCGTGGCGACACCCAGCGCGGCGGCGAACTGGCGCTGCGTGGAATAGATCGCGGAAGCACGTCCCGTGTCGACCGGCGCCACGTTGGCGTAGGTGGCCGCCTGCATCGGCACGAACGCGAACGCCATCGCGATGCCACGGCCGAACATGATCGCCCGGATCTGCCACAGGCTCGTGTTGAGGCCGGCGAACGCGAGCGGCAGGGTCACCGCGGCGAGGCCGAGCATGCCGAACACGATCAAGCGGCGCGGCCCGACGCGGTGGTACAGCCGCCCCACGATTTGGCTCGACACGATCACGCCCAGTGCTTGCGGGAACGTGGTGAGGCCGGACTGCAGTGGCGTGAAGCCGCGGAGGTTCTGGAGGTACAGCGGCATCAGGAAGATCACACCCACGAAGCTGCCGTAGGTGAATGTGAGCACGATGTGGCGTTGCGGAACATGCGCTCCTTGAAGAGCCGCAGCGTGAGCATCGGATCGGGCACGTGCGTCTCGACCACCGCCAGCCCGACGAACGTCAGGATCCCGGTTGCTCCCGTCAACATCACTTCGACCGACCGCCAGCCCTTCTCCGGGCCCTGTGACAGCGCGAACAGAGTGAGCGCGAGCCCGCCGCCCGAGAGCACGAAGCCCGGTAGGTCGAAACGACCGGCAATTCCTTCACGCGCCTCGCGCAGATAGAAAAAGCCGATCACGAACGCGAGCGCGCCCACGGGCAGGTTGACGTAGAAAATCCAACGCCACGACACGTCGGTCACGAGCCACCCGCCGAGCACGGGCCCAGCGCCGGCGCGAGCACGGTAGGGATGATGAGCGCGGTCGACGCCTTGGCCCGCTCGATCGGTGGGAACGCGCGGAACAACATCGCCGTGCCCACCGGCACCAACATCCCGCCGCCGAAACCCTGCAGCACCCGGAAGGCGACGAGTTCGCGAAGGCTGTGCGCCTGCCCGCACAACGCTGACGCAAACGTGAACATGCCGAGTGCAAACAGGAACACGCGCCGGGTGCCGAGCCGGTCGCCTATCCAGCCCGACGCGGGAATCCACACCGCGAGCGAAACCAAATAGCCGAGCACCACCCACTCGATCGACGCCGTGCTCGCGTGGAATTCGCGCCCGAGGTCGGGCAGCGCCACGTTGACGATCGTGGTGTCGAGGATGTCGATGAACATTCCGCACACGAACACCGCGGCGACGATCCACTTGTATTCGACGCGGTCGGTAGTGCGGCGCGCCTTGCTGGTCATCGTGGCCGCCGTCATGGGCGTAATTTATCTCCGTAGATATATCAATCTCAACTGATGTATCGTAGAGACGTGTCGACAAACGCCCCAGCTGCGATGCTGAGGCTCGTTGCGGATGCAACGCGCTGGCGGTTGCTCGCCGAGTTGGGAGCGAGCGACCGGCGGGTCGGCGAACTCGTCGCACTGCTCGATGAGCCGCAGAACCTCGTGTCGTACCACCTGCGTGAACTGCGCGACGCCGGGCTGGTTTCCTCGCGTCGCAGTTCGTTCGACAAGCGCGACACCTACTACCGCCTCGATCAAAACCGCTGCGCCGAGATGTTTCGCGTCGCCGGCGCCGCGCTCGACCCGTCGCTTCGCGTCGACAGTGCTGCACCCGTGCCCGTGCACGCCGGACGGGCGCGTCCTCGCGTGTTGTTTCTGTGCACCG
>JBEEFT010000079.1:0-6500 GCA_041166225.1 Actinomycetota bacterium
AGTTGACCTCACCGGCCACTATCGCGGGCAGGAACTCCTTTTTCTGTTCGTCGGAGCCGAACGACATCAGCGTCGGCCCGACGGTGTTCAGCGTGACGAACGGAAATGGCGCGGCGGCGCGCTGCACCTCGTCGAAGAACACGAACTGATCGGTGGCCGGCCGGCCCTGTCCCCCGAACTCCTCGGGCCACCCGATCCCCAACCAGCCGTCGGTGCCCATCTGTTTCACGAGGCGACGGAAGACGGGCCCACCCTCGGCGTCGGCCGCGAGTTCGGCGCGTACCTCGGGCGGCAGTAGCTGCGCGAAGTACGCGCGCAGTTCGTCGCGCAGGGCGCGCTGGTCGGCGGTCTCTTCGAGGTGCATCAGTTGCGCACCAGGTCACGGAACGGCGCGCTCTTGTCGGGCCGGGGTTCGGGCGGCAGGCCCAGCACGCGCTCACCGACGACGTTGCGCTGCACTTCGTCGGTGCCACCACCGATGCGCACCGCCCACTGCGTGAGGAACTGCTGTTGCCAGAGACCGTCGTCGGGCGCGTCGCTGCCGCTCAACATTCCGGCCGCGCCTTGCACGGCGAGGCCAAGGTCGCCATTGCGAGCGACGTGCCGCGAGTACAGCACCTTCAGAATCGAACCTTCGGGGCCGGGCATGCGCCCCTGCGTGAGCGCGGTCTGGATGCGGTATCCGATGTAGCGCAGGATTTCGAAGCGGGTGAACGCCTCGGCCAGTTCCTGGCGCACGACGGGGTCGTCGGTACGACCGCATTTACGCACGAGGTCGAGCATGGCGCTGAAACCGGCGCCGCCCATGCCGCCGCCGATGAAGTTGCGCTCGTTGGCGAGCGTGGTGAGCGCCACGCCCCAGCCGCCGTTGACTTCGCCGATGACGTTCGCGGCCGGGATGCGGACGTCGTTGAGGAACACCTCGTTGAAGTGGGCGACGCCGTTGATCTGGCGCAGTGGGCGCACCTCGATTCCCGGCGAGCGCATGTCGACCACGAAGTACGTGAGGCCTTTGTGCTTGGGCACGTCCCAGTCCGTGCGGGCGAGCAGGATGCCCCAGTCGCTGTGGTGGGCCCCGGACGTCCACACCTTCTGCCCGTTCACCACGAACTCGTCGCCGTCGCGCTCGGCTTTCGTGGTTAGGCCGGCGAGGTCAGAGCCGGCACCCGGTTCACTGAAGAGTTGGCACCAGACTTCGTCGCCGCGCAGCAACGGCGGCAGGAAGCGGTCCTTCTGGTCGGGAGAGCCTTGCGCGATCAGCGTTGGCCCGGCCATACCGAGGCCGACGGCGAACACGCCGGTCGACACCTCGAACTTCTGCTGCTCCTCGTTGAACAGCGACTGCTGGCGCGATGTGCCACCCCGTCCGCCGTACTCCGCGGGCCAAGCGATCGCAGCCCACCCCGACGCGGCCAACGTGGCTTGCCATTGCTTGCAGCGCGCCACGTGTTCGGGGTCGTCGGCCGCTGCGCTCGCAGTGGCGGCGCCGCGCCGCGGGGCGTTCGCCTCGAGCCAGGCGAGAGCCTCGGCGCGGAACGCGACGTCCTCAGGGCTCTCGTCGAAATCCATTATTTCCCCGGGCGGACTAGCTCTACGCCTGCGAACCGATGACCGGCACGTGCGGTGTGGCCTTGGCCATCAGGTCGCGCACGGCGTCGCCGATCTCGCCCGGCTCCCACCGGTCGCCCTTGTTGATCTCGGGGCCGTGCTGCCAACCGACCGCGACCGAGATCTTGCCGCCGTCGACCTCGAACACTTGGCCGGTGACGTCTTTGGACTCGGGGCTGCCCAGCCACACCACGAGCGGAGCGACGTTGTCGGCGGCCATCGCGTCGAAGCCACCGTCGGCGGGCGCCTGCATCGAATCGGGGAACAGGTCTTCGGTCATGCGGGTGCGAGCGATCGGTGCGATCGCGTTCGCGGTAACGCCGTAACGGCGCAACTCGGCCGACACGACGCGCGTCATCGCCGCGATGCCCGCCTTGGCCGCCGCGTAGTTCGTCTGGCCGACGTTGCCGAACAGCCCTGCGGCCGAGCTCGTGTTGACGATGCGGGCGTCGTTGGTTTCGCCCGCCTTCACCCGCTCACGCCAGTAGTTGGCCGCGTGGTGCATCGGCGCGTACGTGCCCTTGAGGTGAACCTTGATCACCGCGTCGAACTCGGCTTCACTCATGCTCACGAGCATGCGGTCGCGCAAGATCCCCGCGTTGTTCACGACGACGTCGAGTCCGCCGAACGTGTCGATAGCGGTCTGCACCAGGCGGCGGGCGCCTTCGAAGTCCGACACGTCGTCGCCGTTGGCGACCGCCTCGCCCCCCATCGCGCGGATGGCGTCGACCACTTCGCCGGCGGGGCCTTCCGAGCTGCCGGTGCCGTTGGGCTCGGCCCCCAAGTCGTTCACGACAACCTTGGCGCCCTGCCGAGCGAACTCGAGGGCGTGGCCACGTCCGATCCCCCGGCCTGAGCCGGTGACGATCACAACGCGGCCTTCACAAATACCTGCCATGAATCCCTCCCTAGGACCGGCCGAGACTAGAACAGATTCTAGTTTCTGACAACCCGTCAGAAACGGGCCGCCGACCCGATTCGGTGATCACTGAAGGTGGTAGCGGAGGTACACGGCGCCGCTGGGAAATCGGTGCTCGTCGACGAGCTCGAGCGCGCAGCGGGCGTCGACCGGTAGCGCGGCATTGCGACCGCCCAGGATCACCGGCCACACGAACAAGGCGATCTCGTCGACCAGCCCCGCAGCCAGAGCCTGCGCGGCGAGATTCGGGCCGCCTACCAACAGGTCCGATGTTGCGGCCGCCTTCAGGTCGAGTACTGCGCTGGCGTCGAGACGACGTTCGAGCCGCGTGTGCGCGGTCAGCGCTGCGTTCAGCGTCGACGAGTACACGACCTTGTCCGCGGCCTGCCATGCGCGCGCGTAGTCGGCCGTGAGCGGCGACCGTGCGGCCAGCGCGGCGTCGGTCTCCCACACCGCCATCGTCTCGTACATGCGCCGGCCGTAGAGATAGGTGCCGGCCGACCCCATGAGCGTGGTGATGGAGGCGAAGACGTCGTCGTCGGGCGGGGCCCAGTCGAACCCGCCGCGTGCGTCCTCGGTCCAGCCGTCGACCGACATGTTCGACGCGTAAATCAGCTTTGCCATGACGCGCTACTCGTGGCGCAACAGCAACCGCGCCGCGAATTCGAGTTCGTCGCCCACGGCGCCCACGCTGGTGGTCCAGCCGTTGACCCATCCCAACAACGACGCGAACCACACGTGGGCCAGGATCCGCACCGAGCCCTCGCGCAACTCGTCGTCCACACCGTGCAGCGGCACCGAAAGCACCGCGGCCACGATCCGCTGCACTTCGGCCTGGCACTCCGACACCGACGGGTCGGGCGCGGTGATGGCGGTGACGAGCGCGGCGAACAGCACCGGCTCGCGCGCCGACGCGCGCGTGATGCGGCGGATCACCGCGACGATCCTGTCGACGGGCGTGTCGCCGGCGGGCACAGCCCGGGCGCCCAGGTTCGACTCGAGGCCACGGGCCCACTCGAGCAGCGCGGACGCGAGCAGATGGTCTTTCGAGTTGAAGTAGCGGTAGACGGTGCCCAGGGCGACGCCCGCGCGCGCCGCGACGTCACGCATCTGCACCGCGTCGTAACCACCTTCGCCCGCGAGTTCCATCGCCGCCTCGATCACGCGCGCCCGGCGCGCGTGTTGGGAACGGGTGAGGACTTCGGGCGCGGGCGTGCTTGCCATTACCCCGTTAGCTTTCCATCTCGTGGCCAAGAACCAGCGAGCAGCGATCGTGATGACCGAAGACGAGATGATCGCCTTCCTCAACTCCAGCCGCACGATGACGATGGCAACGAACGGGCGCACCGGTCACCCGCACGTGGTGGCGATGTGGTTCGCAGTGGTCGACCATCAGATCTGTTTCGAGACCAAGCGCAAGAGCCAGAAGGTTCAGAACTTGCTGCGCGACCCGCGCATCACGTGCTCGATCGAAGCGGGCAAGACCTACGACACGCTGCGGGGCGTGTCGTTCGAAGGTACGGCCGAGATCATCGACGACCCCGATTACCTCTGGAAGGTCGGCCTGTCGGTGTTCGAGCGCTACCAGGGCGTCTACACCGACGAGATGAAGCCGATCGTCGAGACGATGCTGAACAACCGCGTCGCGGTGAAGGTCAACGTCGAGCGGGCGCGCAGCTGGGACCACCGCAAAATGGGTCTTCCCGCGATGCCCCTCGCGGGCACCACCGCGGGGGAGCCGAGTTAGCAAGCTCACACCGGTTCGGCGGCGAGCAGCGCGCCGAGCTTGCGCAGTTGCTTCGTGGCGCCTCCGAGGGTGAGCTCGAGTTGCTTGGCCCACAAGAAATAGCGGTGCAGCGGGTAGTCGCGGTCGACGCCGATCCCGCCGTGGATGTGCTGCGCGGCGTGCACCACGCGCTGGCCTCCGTCGGCCGCCCAGAACTTTGCGGTCGCCACTTCCGCGGCCGCGGGTAGACCTTCGGCGAGGCGCCACGCGGCCTGCCACATCGTCAGCCGGATCGCTTCGGTGTCTATGTACGCGTCGGCGGCGCGCTGGCCCACTGCTTGGAATGTGCCGATCGGCTTGTCGAACTGCTGGCGGGTGCCGGCGTACGACGCGGTCATCGCGACCGCCTGCTCGCAGCAGCCGAGCATCGTTGCTGCGAGCCCAACCGTCATGCGATCGAGGAGGAATTCGAGCACGTGCGCGCCGCCGATAAGGCCGGCTTCGGGCACCACAACGCTGTTGAAGGCGAGCCGCGCCTCGGGGATGCCGCTCGTGGTGTCGAGGCGCGTCCGTTCGACGCCCGCGGACGACAGGTCGACCACGAACACGCGCACACCGAGGTCGTCGGCGTGAGCCGCGACGAGCGCGTGCGAGGCGTCGAGACCGGCGGGCACGCAGATCTTCACGCCGTCGATTCGCCAGTCGTCGCCATCGCGGCGCGCGGTGGCGGTCGGATCGTTGGGCTCGGCACCGGACTCGACCAGCGCGGCGGTGAGGACGCGATCACCACCGACGACGTCGGCGAGCAGCGTCAGATGATCCGGCGTGCCGAACTCGGCGATCGTGGCGGCTGCAACGAGCGTCGGTAAAAGCGGGATCGGCGCCGAGGTGCGCCCGACCTGCTCCAGGAGCAGACACGTGGCGACAAAACCCAGGCCGCTGCCCCCGACGGACTCGGGCAGCGCGACCCCGAGCAGGTTGGCTTTGGCCAGCTCGGCCCACGCGTCGCGGGCGAAATATTCACCCGCGGTTTCGAGGGCGCGCAGCTTCTCGTGGGGCAACTGCGTCTCGAGGATCTGCTTGGCGAGATCGCGCACTGCAACTTGTTCTTCGGTGAATCCAAAGTCCATCAGTTCGTACCTACCTATCGAAGGGACCGGGGCATGCCCAGGCCGAACATGGCGATCAGATCGCGTTGGACTTCGTTGACGCCGCCGCCGAACGTCAGGATCAACAGGCTGCGGTAGTACCGCTCTAGGCGCGCTTTGAGCAGCGCGTCGGGTGAGTCTTGTGTGAGGTAACCCGCTTCGCCGAGCACCTCGAACATCAGGCGGAACGCCTCCAGGTAGAACTCGGTGCCGAACACCTTGATCGATGACGCGTCGGCGATGTTGAGGACTTCACCGCTACTGGCGGACCACGCGACCTTCCAGTTGACGAGCTTGAGGAACTCGAGCCGCGCGTACACGCGGGCGAGGTTGAGCTGCACCCACTCTTGGTCGATGACGCGCTGGCCGTTCGAGAGCTTCGTTTGCTGGGCCCACCGGCGAACGTCGGTGAGCATCGCGTCGGGAATCCCGGGCGAACACAGCGTGACGCGCTCGTGATTGAGCTGGTTGGTGATCAGCCCCCACCCGTTGTTCTCGCCTCCGACGCAGTTGGACACCGGCACCCGCACGTCGTCGTAATAGGTCTGATTGATGTCGTGCTCGCTCAACAGATGCATCGGCTGGAACGAAAACCCGGGCGTTTCGCGGGGCACGATGATGATCGAGATGCCCTTGTGCTTCGACACGCTCGGGTCGGTGCGCGCTGCGAGCCACACGTAGTCGGCGTCGGTCGACAAAGACGTGAAGATCTTCTGGCCGTTGATCACGTACTCGTCGCCGTCGCGCACGGCGCGGGTTTGCAGCGATGCCAGATCGGTGCCCGCACCCGGTTCGCTGTAGCCGACGCAGAACATGATCTCGCCCCGCAAAATGCGCGGCAGGTAGTCGTTCTTTTGTTCGTCGGTACCGAACTGCATGATCGTCGGGCCGACAGTGTTGATCGTGAGCATCGGGACGGGCGCGCCGGAGCGCATGGACTCGTCGAAGAACACGAACTGCTCCATCTGCGTTCGCCCCTGTCCGCCGTACTCCTTCGGCCATCCGATGCCGACCCATCCGTCGGCGGCCATCTGCTTGAAGATGCGACGCGTGGTCGGGCCGACACCGTGTTCCTTACCGAGTTCGGCCTCGACGTCGG
>JBEEFT010000080.1:0-6616 GCA_041166225.1 Actinomycetota bacterium
GGCGACCGCGGGCGGAACGGCCGTCACGCGGAAGTGGAGCGTGACCTGCAGTAACGATGAGAGCCGGATGTCGGAATCGAACCGACGACATCCTCTTTACAAGAGAGGTGCTCTGCCGACTGAGCTAATCCGGCGGCGCCGGACAGGGTAACGCCGCCGCGCTACGAGGCGATCAGCGCGGCTTCAGAGCTGAGGTCGAGGGTCTCGCGTTGGGCGAGCACGCCTTCGACTTTGCGCTTGATGCGCTGAATGGCGTTGTCGACTGCCTTGGTGTGTCGGTTCAGCGCTTTGCTGATCTCCGCGTAGCTGGCGCCCTCGACGTAGAGGCGAAGAACGTCGATTTCCAGCGACGAAAGCAGCTGTGCGATCGCCGTCTGCATCCACTCGAGGCGGTCCCCGTCAACCACGGTGTCGGCAGGGTCAGTCACGGCATGATCGCGCAGCAGTTCGTCGGCCGGGTCGGGCGCATCGTCGGAGTTCGAAGGAGCGGTCGAGATCGAGACGTACGCGTTCAGCGGCTGATGCTTTTGGCGGGTGGCCGCTTTTACCGCCGTGATGATCTGGCGGGTGATGCAGAGGTCGGCAAAAACCGGGAAGCTGGCGTTGCGGTCGGCCCGGTAATCACGAGCCGCCTTATAGAGGCCAATTAGGCCCTCTTGCTCAAGATCGTCGGCGTCGGCGCCGACTAGGAAGTAATTGCGAACCTTGGCCCGCGCGAAGCGCCGGTACCGGGTGAGGATGACGTCGAGCGCCTGCATGTCGCCGGCTTGGAAACGAGCGACGAGGGCATCGTCGGTCTGCGCAAGCAGGGGAGTCTCTACTTCGATCAAGTCCATCTCCATTGGATCGCCACCGCACGGACACGCCGCCCCACTCCCCATGCCAGGACGCCGCACAGGTCGTTGTACCGACCCCTCACAAATAAGTCAATGCTGCGGAGGGTGTTCGTTGGGAGGAATTTGTTTTAGAAGACGGCATATCAGGGCGAATCCGACATCCGGCGGCGTGCGATGGCAAAACAACTCACCGCGGCGGCCGCGGCCACGTTGAGTGACTCTGTGCGACCCAGCCTGGGGATACTCGCCACGATTTCGCATCGCTGGCGGACCAGTCGGGACAAACCCGACCCCTCGGCGCCGAGCACGAGGCACACCGGACCGTCGGCGACAGGCAGGTCGAACACTGTCTGTGGTGATTCGCCCGATAGTCCCACCGTCCACACACCTCGGCTCTGCAGTTCCTGCAGCGCGGCGGGTAGGCCCGGCACCACCGCAATCGCAATGTGTTCGATCGCGCCCGCGGCCGCTTTGGTCACGGTCGGCGTCACGTGCGCCGCACGGTGGCGCGTCAACACGATCCCGGTAGCGCCGGCCGACTCGGCGGTACGGATGATGGCGCCGAGATTGTGGGGGTCGGTGACTCCGTCGAGAGCGACGAGAAACGGCGGCTGACCGGACCGGGCCGTGGCCAGGTCGGTGAGGTCGGCTTCCGGCAACGGCGCCGCTCGGGCAACAACGCCCTGGGGGGCCTCGGTTTCGGCCAGGTGGTCGATCTTGGATCGGGGCACCGTCCGAATCGGCACGCCCGCGCGCGCCGCGAGCGACGCAATCTCCTCCAGTACGGGCGCGGCATCGATCCCCTCGGCGAAGAAGAGTTCGCGGACGGGCCGTCGACCGGCGGCGAGCAACTCGCGTACCGAGTTGCGCCCGGCGACGATCTGGCCGCCCAGACCGCGTTCGACGACGCGTGGTCGCGACCCCGCGTCGCGTTCGGTCTCGCGTCGGCCGCTGCCGCCGCCGCCGCCGCCACTGCGGCGCGGACCGGGACCGGGTCGGGGCCGAGGACGCGGCATTACGACGCCGCCCGCGCCACGATCGCCACCGCAATGCAGGCGAGGCCCTCACCCCGGCCGAGCGCGCCGAGCGATTCGGGCCGCGTGGCTTTCACCGTGACCGGCGCATCGATCGCATCGGTGAGGTGCACCTGCATCTCGTCTCGCATCGGCGCCAGTTTGGGCGCCTCGGTGATAACCGTGCAGTCGACATTGCCGATTTCAAAACCTTCGGCCCGCACCCGCATGGCGATCTCGCGTAGCAACACCAACGAGTCGGCCCCCCGCCACTGCGGGTCGGTGTCGGGGAAGTGTTGGCCGATGTCGCCGAGCCCGGCAGCACCCAACAGCGCGTCGGCTACGGCGTGTGCAGCAGCGTCGGCGTCGCTGTGGCCAATCAAGCCCCGCGTGCCGTCGAACACGACGCCGCCGAGCACGAACGGCCGGTCGGGTTCGTCGCTGAAGGGGTGTACGTCGTAGCCGACGCCGACGCGCGGGATGAGGGTCACGGCAGCCAGCGTTGCATGACGGCGAGATCGTCCGCGGTGGTGATCTTGTTCGCGGCCGGATCGCCGGGAACCACCACGACCTTGCCGCCGGCGCGTTCGACGAGCGCGGCGTCGTCGGTGGCGTCGGGCTCGCCGACGTGCGCGGCGCGCAAGGCGTCGGGTCGAAACGCCTGTGGCGTCTGCACCAGCACCAGTTCGGCGCGGTCGAGTGTGTCGACGACCATGTCACCGGCGACGCGCTTCACCGTGTCGACGATGGGTAGTCCGGGGATTGCGGCGTCGGCGCCGTCGCGCACCGCCGCAATCACCGCTTCGAACAACGACGGTGGCGCCAAGGGCCGCGCCGCGTCGTGGATCACGATCACTTCGGCGATGGCGGGAATGACGTCGAGGGCGCGTCGCACGGTGTCGGACCGCAACACGCCGCCTGCGACGACCTTGATCATCGTGCTCGCGAACGACGCGCGCAGATCGTCGACATCGCCGGCCGGCGCGCCGACGACGACGAAGTCAGACGCTTCGGCGGCATTCGCCACCGCGTGATCTATGAGGCGACGCCCGCCGATTTCGACGTACTGCTTGGCGGTGTCGGCGCCGAAGCGGTGACCCGCCCCGCCCGCGCAAACGATGGTCCAGACGGCGCTCATTGTCCGCCGGGAAACTGGCTAGGGCAGTTCGGAGTCGAGGCGCTCCTCGGCCTCTTCTTCGGAGACGCCGATCGCGAAGGTCAGTTCCGAAACCAGGATCTGGCGGGCCTTCTGCAGCATGCGCTTCTCGCCGGCGGAAAGACCCTTGTCCTTGTCGCGGATCGACAGGTTCCGCACGACTTCGGCGACCTGGTAGATGTCGCCCGACTTCAGCTTCTCTACGTGGTTCTTGTAACGACGGGACCAGTTGGTCGGCATGCGCGCTTCCTTCTTGCGCAGCACCGCGAACACCTCTTCCACTTCCTCGTCGTTGATCACCTCACGGAGACCAACTTCGTCGGTGTTGTCGGCGGGAACCATCAGCGTGAGATCGCCGTACGCGACCTTCAGCACTAGGTACTCGCGCTTTTCGCCGAACGCCTCTCGCTTCTCACGCTTCTCGATTACCGCTGCACCGTGGTGCGGGTAAACAACTTTGTCTCCAACATCGAAGCTAGGCATGCCTCTCCCAAGGACTCGTACAACCGGGGCGCCGACCGAGGGTACCGGTTTTCCGGTCCGACAACCAACCGCGGGTTTCGCAGTTGTAACCTCCCGATCAGCAATGGACACGGTTTCCCTGCTGGGGCGCGCTGAGCTGTTTCGATTCTTTGACGAATCGTCGCTAAACGACCTCGCCGCGCACTCGATTCCGATCCGTTACGGGCGCAACGAGATCATTTTCACGGAAGGCGCGACCGCCGATCGCCTCTACGTGGTGCGTGAAGGCCGCATCGCGATCGCCAAGCGCGCCTACGACGGACGCGAGTCGGTCGTGGCCCTTATGGAAGAGGGCGATTTGTTCGGCGAGATGCCCCTGTTCGACGGGCAGCCCCGCACCGCGGAGGCCCGCTCGCTCGAGCCGACCGAGATGGTCATCGTGCCGTATCACGTCGTGCGCGACGTGCTCGAGAACTCCCCCGCACTGTTGTGGGGCGTCGTCGAGTTGCTGTCGAATCGGCTGCGCCAGACCGACTCGGCCCTGGCCGACTCGATGTTTCTCGACGTCACGGGGCGCACGGCCAAGCGTCTGCTCGAACTCGCGGGCGACGCCGAAGAGTTCATTCTGCCGGTCACACAAGAAGAGTTGGCCGGCATGGTCGGTGCGTCGCGGGAGCGGGTCAACAAGGCGCTGTCGGCGTTCATCCGGCTCGGCTGGCTCGACCAAGCCGACCGCCGCTACCGCATCATCGACCGCCCTCAGCTCGCTCAGCGCGCGATGTAGCGCGCCGGCACCGTAGGGTGCCGGTTTCTACGCCAAGAACGCGGCGACCCGACGCCATGCGTCGGCGGCGTCGTCGGGGCGGTACGTCGGACGGTCGGGCGCATGCACGAACGCGTGGTCGGCTTCGGGGTACACGATCACCTCGACGTCGGGCAGACCGCGAATGTCGTCGAGGTCGGATGCAGGCGTCCATTTGTCGATGCCGCCGTTGATCGACAACACCGGCTTGCGGCCGGGCTGCTTGAGAAAGTCGATCGCGTCGCCGAACCCGTCACGCGCCCACGGCGTGCGCACCATCCCGTAGAACGCCACGGCGCGATCGATCCGATCGAGAGTGGCCGACTTGTACGCCCACATCCCCCCCTGGCAAAACCCGATCGCCGCCGTGCGCTCCGTACCAAGCACCTCCACCGCAGCCAAGACATCGCCCAAAAATCGGTCGTCGTCATTGGTCGGAATAAGCGCCAACCGTTCCTCCATCGGCGTGTCCTCCCGCCCAGGAAACGGCTCAGGCGCACAAACCGCCCACCCATGCTCCGCAGCCAACGACCCACACAACTCGTCATAAAGCGGCCGCAGCCCGCCCACATCAGGCAACAACACAACCCCCCGCGTCGCCGAGTCAGGAACAACGAGAACAGCAGGAGTACCGGAAGAGAGAGAAGTACGCACAACAGCAACCTACGCGCACGGCTGCGCGAGTTGCGGTGTGTCGATGCGAACACGTAGGAGCGAAAGCGCTTTCCTTTCGCTCAATCGTGATCGCATCGACACACCGCAACTACCTACCCCAGGTTCTGCTCGGCCAGCCGCGCCAGACCGTCTCGGATGCCGCGGGCGCGGACCGCGCCAACGCCGCCCACGGCATCCAATTCGTCGGCCGTGGCGGTGAGCATCTTCGCCAGCGAGCCAAACCGAACGACGACAGCTTCGACAACCGCCTCGGGAAGACGCGGTAGCCGGTGCATCTGCCGATAACCACGCGCCTCGACGGGGACGTCGAGATCGGTAACGGAGGAGCCCAACACGCGGGCGACGACAGACAGCTCCACGAGTTCGTCGTCCGCGAGGTTCGCCAATGCCGTTTCGGCCTTGCCGAACGAGGCTTCAGTCGCGTAGTCACGCAACACGAGCAGCCGGTCTTCGTCGACTCCCGAGACCAACTCGTCGAGTTGAAGCAACACGAGGCGGCCTTCGTTGCCGAGTTCGACGATGCGGTCGTAGATCTCGTCGGCGACGCGGCGCACCATCTCGTTGCGCTGCAGCACGAGCGCGACGTCGCGCAGGGTTACCTGGTCGCGTAGCTCGAGCGCGTTCAGTTGCCCTTCGACCTCGTCGAGGCGGTGCTTGTAACGCTCGAGCGTCGACAGTGCCTGCGCAGCGCGCGCGAGCAAGGCAGGAGTCTGCTCGACGCGGTGCTTGTGCCGGCCCCGGTACACCGTGATGATCGACATGTCTTCGGACACGCTGATCACCGGGATGTCGAGATGCCGCGCGACGCGCTCGGCGGTGCGGTGGCGGGTGCCGGTTTCGGCCGTCGGGACCGACGGGTCGGGCACGAGGTGCACGTTGGCGCGGGCAATGCGCGTGCCGTCGGCGGTGATCACGATGGCGCCGTCCATCTTCGCCAACTCCGAGAGGCGTTGCGGCGAGAACTCGGCATCGAGCAGGAATCCCCCGGCGGAGACCGCGAGCACATCGGGCCCGTCGCCGATCACGACAAGCGCGCCCATGTTGGCTTGGAGTATCCGATCGAGGCCTTCGCGCAGCGGCGTACCGGGTGCGACGGCGGCAAGCGCCTCGATCATCACGGCCGGTCGCCGGGGCTGCATCAACGCCATCGTACCCGTAGTGCCGATCGGCGTAATTTGCGTGGGTATGAGTCCTCCCCGCGCCCGGTTTGGCGGCATCGACATCGTCTCGAAAGACATGGCCGCGTCGATCGCGTTTTATCGCGAGCTCGGCGTCGACATCCCCGACGACAAGGTCTACGTGCGCGACGGCGCGCCGCATCACTTCGACACGCAGGTCGACGGCGCGAGTGGATTCGACATCGACAGTGATGCACTGACCACCGAGTACCACGCGGGGTGGTCTCTGGGTCAGACCGCGGTCGTCGTGACATTCCGCACCGACTCGCGCGAAGACGTCGACGCGCTCCACGACCACATGGTCGGCCTGGGACACCCTTCACACCTCGCGCCCTTCGACGCGTTCTGGGGCGCGCGCTACGCGATCGTCGTCGACCCCGACGGCAACCTGGTCAGCCTGATGAGTCCGATTGACGAGGCCGGTACGGCCTGACCGCGCCGGCCACGTCGTTGACTCGCATCAGTTGAAGCCCGGCGACGTCGGGTGTCGCTGC
>JBEEFT010000081.1:0-23700 GCA_041166225.1 Actinomycetota bacterium
TGGGTCTTGGAGTACGGCGGCGGCGGAGCGAAGCTCGGTGACGCTGAGCGTCATGGCCTGCTCCGCCGTGAGCAGGGCGCCTGCGCTGGTCGCAGCCTGGAGCGCATTGTCACCGAGGTCGGCGTGCATTTGGGGCACGAGGACGTCCATGTCGGCGGCCATGTCTGCCGTGGCGGGCGTCGGGTGATCGTTACTGTCGACCCAGCCGAGAAGTGTGGCCGCGCTCCCGCTGACTCCGGCCTTCATCAGTAGCACCGCCGCTCGTCGAGCGTTCGCAGGAGCGAGCCCGAGCTGGCGTGTGTTGAGGATGCCCTCGATGCTGTCGGCCGACTCGGTGAGCGACTGGCTCAGCTGCCCGATTTCGCTTCGCAGGGAGGCGAGGATGCTGTTGTACATCGCGTGCAGGAACGACGACCGCACGAGGCTGGCTTGGGCGACGACGGCCTCCATCTTCTCGACGCGCACCGCCTGGGGTTGGTCGCTGTTCACCGCGTCCATCCATCCGACTACGGAGCGGAGCGAGGGCGACATGTCCGGCGGGGCGGCCGCGACCGCCCGGGCGCTGGCGTCCCTCGCGGTCTCGGCGTCGCCCGAGTAGGTGGCGACGACGGAACGGAAGGTCGCGCACATGGCGATGGCCCAGGGCGGCGAGGACGCCGACACCGCCCGCTCGGCGAGATCCTGCAGACGAGTGCAGAGCGGCAGGTCGCCGGTCATGACCACCCCGGCGACCGTGGGCCCGGCGACCTGGGGGATGATGTGGCATCCGGTTGCCTCGCACAGCTCGCAGAGCTCGGTCGCAGCGGCGATTGCTTGGGGGGCGTCACCGGCGAGCCCGGACAGGGCTGCGACAAGTGCGAGCAGTACGGCGCGCGTCTCGTCAGGGGTGTCGTCGGTGGCGAGGCTGAGGCCGACCGACGCCCAGTCAGCGAGCTCGAGACGGGAACGGAAGACGGCGTCGTATGCGAGCAGGGCGAGGATGCGCGCCAGCAGGTCGAGGTCGCCGGTGGCGTGGGCGGCGGCCATCCGCAGGTCACTCCAACCCGCTTCGAGCTCGGCTACTGCGGCTGCTTCGTCGATGGTGACGAGGCGCAGGAAGATCGCATCAACCCAGTCGGCATGAAAGCCGGCGTGCCGATCCCGCAGGTCGACGATCTCGTCGCCGAGGGTCTGACGCGCGTACTCGCGGATGGTCTCGAGCATCCGGTACCGGGTCGTCGTCCCGGTGGTGTCAGCGATCACGAGCGAGTGGTCGACCAGGTCGTCGAGCAGGTCGATGACGTCGAACGCGTCGATTCGATCGTCCGCGCAGATCGTCTCGGCCGCGGCGAGCGTGAAGGAGCCGGCGAAGACGCCGAGTCGTTTGAAGAGCAGCTTCTGGTCATCCTCGAGGAGCTGGTAGCTCCACTCGATGGTGGACACCAGCGTCTGGTGGCGCTCGCTGCCGCCGCCTGATCGAGACCCGCGTAGCAACCGGAAGCGCTCGTCGAGCCGACTGGCCACGTCCTCGGGGGTCATCGAGCGGGTGCGGGCGGCAGCCAGCTCGATGGCCAGCGGCACACCGTCGAGCCGCTCACAGATGTGGGTGATCACGTCGAGGCGGTCGTGAAGCGCTGATTGCCCGGCGGCCTCGGCGCGGTCGAGAAACAACCGTGTCGACGGCGAATCGACGCCGGTGGTTCCCAGTGGCTGGATCTGGCGCACCTGCTCACCACTCACGCCGAGGGCACGGCGACTCGATGCCAGCACCTTGAGGTTCGGGCACGCAGTCATCAGCTCGCGGACCGCGTCGGCCACTGTCGTAAGCACGTGCTCGCAGTTGTCGATGACGAGCAGCACCGACTTGTCGCCGATCGAAGCAGCGAGGGTCTGCAGCGGGGAGCGGCCCGCCTCGGCTTCGAGGCCGAGCGTCTCGAGAAACTTGTAGTGCACGGCGTCCGCGATCGGCACGGGTGCCAGCTCTACGAGCCAGAGCCCGTCGGTGTAGTGATGCGACGCATCCGCGGCGACCTGCAGCGAAAGGCGCGTCTTGCCCACGCCGCCGACGCCGGTCATGACGACCAACCGGTTTTTCGCGAGGTCGGTCATCAGATGCGAGATGTCGGCCTCGCGTCCGACGAAAGAAGCGAGGTCGGTCGGCAGGTTGGTCGGCACCGCGTTGAGGGTGCGAAGCGGTGGGAACTCCGCGGTAAGCCCGTCGACGAGAAGTTGCCACACCCGCTCAGGGCGCGACAGATCCTTGAGGCGGTGCACGCCCATGTCCACGAGCGGCGCCCCGGGCAACATCTCCTGCGTGGTGGTCGACACGACGGTCTGACCGCCATGCGCCGCCGACATCAACCGCGCCGCCCGGTTCAGAGTGGGGCCGAAGTAGTCGTTGTCTCGCTGGTGCGACGTGCCGGTATGGACACCCATACGGACCCTGATTGGCGCCGTCCCGGGCCAGGCGTGCCCGTCGAGACCACGCTGCGCGAGCGCAGCCGCTTGGATCGCAGCGTCGGGCGTTTCGAACGCCGCCGCGAACGCGTCGCCTGCTGTGCTGAACACGATCCCGTCGGCCTCCGCGATGCTTGACCGCAGGATCTCGTCGTGATCGGCCAGCGCCGACGTCATCTCGTTTGGGTGCTGCTCCCACAGCTTCGTCGAGCCCTGAACGTCGGTGAACAAGAACGTCACGACCCCACTGGGCGGCTGGGTCGACGAGGTGGTGGACACGATGGCTTCTTTCCCTAACCGTCTACGGACGGCGAGGAACTTTGAAACCGAGCGACCACGACCGTGCGCCGCGCAAGCCCGCCGCCTCATCTGCCCCGGCTAGTGGACCCTACCGTGTGAAGAGCGGCGAGATACCGCGAGCGGCGCGTGCGGCCGGTACTTCCGACGGCTTATTACCGGACCAGTTCGGGTTTGGTCCCGACGATGCACCGAGCGAGGCCGGGAACCCGAACTTGGCCGTCGTGCTTGAACGCGCGTACCGCTGCGACGGCCTTGGCCCGCATCCGCTGCCTAGTCGGCTCGTCAGCTTGCTTCAGCGCCGCAACCGCGAGCGACACGTGCTCGCTCATCACGTCCCAGTATTCGTCGGGCGAACTCGTGACCAGTTCGACTCGTACGTCCCACTCGGCGATGTCGCGCAACCCGGCGTGGTCATACAGCGCGGCAACGAAGCTGGGCGCCGCGCATCGGTACATGTTCGGGGCATCGGGATCGGGAGGCGGTAGAACCACTTCGCTACCGATCGCCTGCATCAGGACCGACGTCCACGGGTTCTCGTCGGGCTCGATCCACACCGACGCGCAAACGCGGCCACCCGGCTTGAGCACGCGCACAAATTCTGCGGTCGCCGTCACCAAGTCGGGCAGGAACATGTAGCCGAAGCGGACTGACACGCTGTCGAACGTGGCGTCGTCGAAGGGCAGGTCGTCGGCGCTGCACGCGGCCGTCTCCACGTTGGCGATGCCTTGCGCGTTCGCGCGTTGCGCGGCGACGTCGAGCATCTCCGGCGACAGGTCCGCAAGCACGACGCGTCCCTGCGGCGCCAGCGTCGCGATGCTCAGACCGGGCTCGCCGGTACCCGCGGCGATATCGAGATGCTGTTGACGCTCACCGATGACGAGACGCTCGATCATGGCGGCGGTCACGGGCGCCATCTGCTCCATGATGACGGCGTCCCACTTGGCCCAGCCCGCCGACAGCCCGGCCCACGTTTTTCGTTGGCCCTCTCGTATTTCGTCTGCGCGCGCCATTGGCCCCTCCCGCCCTAGAACTACACCACCCGCTCGAGACGTGCCCGGGCGCAGTGGCGAGCAGGCGTTAGGCGGTGCGCAGCAGGTGGTGGGTCAGCAGAAGCTTTACGTCGGCGAACAAGCGGTCGTTCAACTCTGCGCGCCAACGCGCGCCTCGGATGATGCGCGGGCCCCACGACGGTTGCGCTTCGACCAGCGGGGCGACCGCGCCGTCGAGCCATTCCTTGCCGTGGCGCGGATCGGTCGATGCGTGCTCGGCGTAGAACGGGATCGCGTCGGCGGGAGCCGACAGCCGCTCGAGCGCTCGCAGGACACGCCGGCAGTTCGGGCCGGCCTCGAGTTCGAGCAAACCGAGCGCTCCGATCATCTCGGCTTGCAGGGCGCGGTTTGTAGCGAGCAACCCGTTGAGTGCTTTGCGGTAGAGCGCACTCACCGGCAGTTCCTCGTCACGCAGGCGGGGCATCTCCACCGCGGCGCAGAGGCGCTCGTGCAACACCGTATGAACTGCGGCCGGATCACCGCCACCCATCTCGTCCCAGTAGTTGGCGCCCAGCACGACCTTCGCTTCGCCGCGGATGCCGACCTGGCACAACGACACGAGGTCGTCGAAGCCGCCGTCGGGGCCGCCTTCGATGGCGAGGAACATGACCAGCTGGTCCCACGTCGCCGCAGTAGCCACCCAGTCGTAAACGCCGGAGTCGTCGCGGTGCGCGATACGCCGCAGAGCGTCGACAGGGTCGGCCGACGTCGGCTGCGTCGGCTCAAGCCACGCGTCGAACTGCTCGATGAGGCGCTGCTCGAGGCGCCACTTGATACCGGCGATGACCGGATGGTTCTGGAACCGCTCGGTGCCATCGAGCGTGTCGACGGGCGCAAGCCACAGCTCGTAAATCGCGAGCAGCGCGCGGACACCGTCAAGGTCGTCGTCGGGGCCACCGTCGATGTCTTCGAGGCGACCGGAGGTCAGCGCCGCGGACAACTCGTCGTGCAATGACACTTCGCCGCGCCTCCTTTAGCGGTTGACACGCCGCGTTGCGTGCGCCGCCAGCCCTACCCGTTCGTTGGCAGCTTTTATAAGTCCGCGTGCACCAGATGCACGATGGCGCGGTCGTTGTCGACGCTTTGCGTCATCACAACCCGCAACTCGGGGGAGGCGTCGCGACCGAGAGACGCGACCTCACGCGCTTGGGCCTCGCCCCTCACTTGCAGCAGGCAGGCGCCGCCGGGCGCGAGGTGCGCGCGCACGACGTCGAGCGACGCCCGGATGAGGTCAAGGCCGTCCTCGCCGCCGTCGATCGCGGCGGGCGGGTCGTCGGGAAAATCATCGAGATCACCGGTGCGCACATAGGGCGGATCGGCGAGGATCAACGGGAACTGTTCGTGCGGATGAACTGCGTTGTCGATCGATGCGGCGCGCACTTCGTGCTCCGCATACCCGATGGCCTCGGCATTGCGGCGCGCGAACTCCGCCGCCGGCGCGTCCGCTTCGACCTGCACCAAGCGCCGGCGCGCCCGCACCGCCGCGGCCAGCCCAATCTGCCCGGCACCGGCAAACAACTCGAGGATCGGTCCGTCGGGCAGGTGGGGACACAGGTCGGCGGCCCAATCACTTTGGAGCAACGTCCACATTCGCGGCGCGAGCACGCGCTCGTCGTACATGATCGTCACGGGCCCGAAGTCGCAGACGCTTGTCACCCCTCGCCCCTACCCCGCGGGCCGTGGCGCCAGCCGCGGCTACTCGTCGGGTTCGAATGGCCGCAACTCTGCGGCGCTTACCGACAGGTGGATCGCGTCGTTCTCCATCCGCGCGACCTTGTCCCATGGCACGAAACGGCCCCGCCGCTCGAGGCGCAGGAAAAACACTTTCAGCAGCCACGGCCCGTCGACACCGCCTCGGTTAAAGCCGAGCCGTTCACCCATGCGACCAGAACCGGCAACGAAGCCGGCCACCCGTAGTCCGGCGCCGAAGCCTTCGACGTAAGGGCCGTCTTGCACCAAGCGCACATCGTTCAAGCGGCCGATGCGCTTGCCGCCAACGTCGTACACCGCGACACGGGTGAGGTCACTCAGCCGCATCGGTACTCCCCGGAATGTGGTCGATGATGTTGTCTCGGAACCACCGTTCCGTAGCCATGGTCGCCATGTCTTCGTGATCGAGCGACAGATGTATGGCGCTCCCGATGTCGGCGACGCGGCCCAGCGGGATCCGCGCCGGGTCTTCAGACTCGGCCGGAACCGCCCAACGCGCGAATCGCTCGAGCCACGGACCCAGACGATGGAACCTCATGCGGCGCGCAAGCACGCCAGGGCCTGCGAGCAACGCCGTAACCGAGATCGTGCCGTCGTCGGCCACCGCGAGTTCCACATCGTCGACGGTTCCAGCGAAGCGATCCTGTCGGTCGATCAACTGGCGATCCATGATGTCGAGCACCGCCCAGAGCTTGCGGGCCGCCGTCATGCGCCGGCCTTCGTGATGATCATCAACGGAATGGTGACCACGGCGACCACAGCGATGATCACCATGTAAATCGAGGCGAGGAAGTTCAAGACGCGCCCGTTCACGTGATCGCCCATGTAGTGACGGTCGTTGGAGATCAGCAAGATCGGAAAGTACGTGAGCGGAAGCGCAGCGGCCGACAACACGATCGAGTACTCGGTGACCTTCACCGGGTCGACACCGGTTAGGGCGAACAGCGTCGTGGCCACTATCGCCGCAAGCATGACGACGTGGAAACGCGCCGCCTCCCGTGGCTTCACGAATTTCCCCCACTGCCACCCGAAGTACTGCGCCACGCAATAGCCCGACGACATCGCCGTCTCCAGCGCCGCGCCGAATGTTGCAGCGAAGATGCCGATGATCAGCAGCCCCAGCCCGACCTTGCCAACCGAGAGCGCGACCGGCAAGGCGACCTGCGGCAGCGTGTCGACGCTGATCATCCGGGGAGCGAACACCACGGTGGTCAACGCCATGATCGATAGCGACAACAACCCTCCTAACGGGAAGCCGATGTAGACGTTCGCGCGGTTGAGGTTGAGGTCGTCGACCGTCCATTTCTCTTCGACAGCACCCGACGAGAAAAAGAAGACTTCGTACGGCGTCATGGCCGCGCCGAACAGCGCAATCGCGTAATAGGCGAACGTGAAGGGCGTTTCGTTCTTCGGGATCGCCGGATGGGACGCGCTGTGGAGCAGTTCGTGCCACGGCGGGTGGAGATGGAACAACGCGACGAGGAACGTGATGAGCATGAGGCCGAGGAGACCGAACATCTCCTCCATCCGTTCGAACGGCATCTTCCAGATCACGATCCACACGAGGAACGCTGCGACCGGTATCAGCAGGATGTAGTTGACGCTGGCGATCATCGACAGCGCCAACGCCACTCCACCAAGCTCCGCACAAAGCGTCAGCAGGTTGATGATGAACGACGCGATGAGGTTGGCCCCGCCCGCGTTCGGCCCGAGCCGTTCTCGCACCAGGTCGAAGACGGGCCGACCAGTGATTGCCGCGACGCGTCCTGACATTTCCGCGTAGACGATGATCCCGAGTACGCCGATGAGCACAACGCCGGCCAGCGCCATCTTGAACCGCGCGCCGGTTGCTGCGTTCGCCACCAGGTCGCCGATGTCGACGAAACCACCAATCGCCGTCAGGATCCCGAGCGTGATGCTGAGGATCTTCTTCACTGATGCGCATCCACGAACGCTTGGAGTTTGTGCACATCGGATCGCAGCGGCCCCGCACGACCCGCCAATTCGGCCACGACACCACGACGGGCCGCGACCCGAAGCGCTTGCACGTTCGTGAGCGCGCTCGACAGCAACGTGTCGAGCCTCTCGTGCAACCGGTCGGCTTCGGCGTTTGGAGGCTGGACCGAGTCGAACGTGCCGATCAGCCCGCTGATGCCGTCCTCGGCGTCAGCGATCACCATCGCCGTGTAGGAACTGAAGGCGTTGCGCTTCGCCGCCGTGTGCGTCATCAAAAGCACCGTGCGCGCCGCTGACACTGCGCCCTCGGCCGTTGTGGTGGCTTTGCCCTTGTACGACGCGTACGTGCGCGTCGTGCCGACGGGGTGCGGAACGCACCGCGTCATCGCGCCCAACAGGGCGATCACCGCGAGGACCAACGAAAGCCTTCGGATGAACCTTCTTACCCGATGACAGTCGACTGAACACGGCAAACCGGACAACATCACGAAAGCGGCCGTACGTATTTAAGTTCCGTTTATCGGCGGCCGATAGGCAGGCATGCCGGATTTGAAAGAAGCACCTCCTGTGCTCGCGTTTCGCCATGTCACCGCGCACGCACCCGATGGCACGACGTTGCTTGACGACGTGTCCTTCGCCGCCGCTCGGGGCTCACTCATCGCAGTTGTCGGCCCTACGGGCGCGGGCAAGACTTCGTTGGCTCGGGCCCTTACCGGCTCACTGCCCGTGGCCGACGGCGCGATGAACGTCGAAGGCAAGATGGCCTTCGTCCCCCAGCACGACACGCTGCACCTCGGTCTGTCGCTTGCGCTGTCGCTTTGGTACGCGGCGGCGCTGCGCTGCCCGGAGCTAAGCGGCGAAGCCCGAGCCGACCGCGTGCACACCGTGATGACCGAGCTCGGCCTACAGACACACGCCGACACCGTCGTCGGAGATCTGTCGGTGGGCCAACGCAAGCGCGCGAACGTCGCCGCGCAGTTGCTCGGAGATCCCGACGTGATCGTTCTGGACGAGCCGACCGCCGGCCTCGACCCCGGTTACGAGCGCGTGGTGCTGACGATGCTGCGCGAGCTCGCCGACTCGGGCCGCACCGTGATCAACGTCACCCACAGCGTCGACGCGCTGCGTGCGTGTGATCGCGTCCTTTTCCTCGCCGCCGGTGGTTCCGTGGCCTACTTCGGCCCGCCCAAGCAAGCCGCGAAGTACTTCAAGCTCGCCGACCCCGCCGACGTATTCATCGCGCTCGACACCGCCCCCCGCCAGAGTTGGCAGGGTGCGTTCCGCGCAAGCGCGTCGTACAAGCGCTACGTCGCTCCGGCTGCCGAAGCACCCGCGCAAATCACTCACGCCACAGGCTCCGTACCTTCGGCCCCGCACGCACCAAGCGGTTCGCACCGCCAGCAAGTGAGCATGTTGGTGCGGCGTCACGCCGACCTGCTGCGCGCGGATCGTCGTCACCTTCTTTTGCTTGCCGCGCAGGCACCGATCATCGGAGCGCTGTTGTGGGCGGTGTTGCCGCCCGACGGGCTCGTCCCCGCCCGCGACGGTGGCTTCGGTCCGCACGCGGCGGTCGTGGTGATGTTCCTCGTGCTCAGCACGACGTGGCTCGGCGTCACCAATGCCATTCGCGAGATCGTGAAAGAACGCGCAATCGTGCGATCCGAAGTCCGCGCCGGCCTGTCCGCCCGCGCCTATGTCGCAGCGAAAGCAGTGAGCCTGGGCGGCATCACGATGGTGCAGTCGGCATTGATTGCGTTTGTTGCGACCGCACGTCAAGGCGCACCTGCGCACGGCGTGCTCGTTAGCTCCGCACGAATCGAGCTCATCGTGATCGCTGCGATCGCCGGTCTTACTGCGAGCGCGCTAGGCCTCGCGATCTCGGCCAATGCGAAGTCCGCCGACAAGGCCCTCGCCGTGTTGCCCATGACGCTCGTGTTGCAACTCGTGCTCGCCGGTGAATGGGCGCAGGACGCACGCATGCCGTTGGTGCGCCAGGTGCGGTCCCTCGTCGGAGCCCGGTGGGGAATGGAGGCGATGGTCGGATCGCTGCGAGGCGACGCCGGCCAATGGTGGACGTCGATTGTTGCGATGGTTGCGCTCGGTGGCGGCGCCCTCGTAGTGGCTGCACTTCGAGTCGCGCAGTCGACTCGGACGGCCCAGGCCCCGCGTTCGTTCCATCTTGCGCTTCCACAAATGCCGGCCATGCCGCGGCTGTCGACGCGAGTGCTCGTGATCACGGGCACCGCCGCCGCAGTGACGATGTCGTTGGCGGCCGGAGGAACAGGAGTGATGGCCCTGGCTCGCGCTCACCGCGCCGCGCCGGCCGCCATCGCCGCGACCGTGGCCCACTCGACTGCCGCGAAGTCGGAGGCAACGCGCAACACCGTGGTCGTTACCCCCGCGGTGTCGCCGACACCGGACACCACCCCGACCACCGCCGTCCCCGCGCCCGCGCCGTCCGCGACTCCGCCGGTCGCCTCCAAGCCGAAGGCCAAGGTTGTGAGCACCGTCGAGGCCGCGATTCCGCAACCGACCTCAGTGTCGATCCCGGTTGTGTCAACGCCCGAAATTGTCACACCAGCGCCCACCACGTCGGGCGGCGGCATCCTGCCCAGCGCTCCGGTGGCCACCACGTCGGGCACCAAGACCAACCCGCTGACGTTGTGGATGAAGCTGCTCAACCCCTTCGCACCCGCGACGTCTCGGTAGTGAAGATGCAACCCAAACTCCGCCGCGTGCTCCTGGGCTGTGTCCTGTCGAACGTCGCAATCGGAGGCGCCGGCCTCGCCGCGCTCAGCGCGCCCGCGACGACGCATGTCGCGGCCGCTCAGGTCACCGCGCCCGCACCTACCGGCGACGCGAATGCAACCACGACGACGATCGCTGCGGGTACCGAACCAAGCACCACCGCGGCCACGCCGCGGGCTGCCTCCGCTTCGAACCAGACCTCGTCGACGTCGCGTGCCCGCACGCAGACGTCGACGTCCAAAGCCGCGGTAGCGGCGGGCGACGTGACCGGCATCGCGTCGTCTGCCGCACCGCAGACTTCTGCTCGCGTCGAGCCAGCGTCGGGCACTTACCCGGTTACCTTCAGCGGCAGCGCGTCGGTCGACGGAAAGGCGCAGGCCGTGCCTTCGGCCGGATCGATCCATTTGCGCAAGGCTGGGTCGAACGTCGAACAGAGCAGCCCGGACGCTCCCGGTGACGTCGTGCTTGTGCAGCACTACGCCAGTAACGAAAGCGACCTCGTGTCGCTACAAATGACGGCGAACAACACGACCAAAACCTTCGTGCCGTCGTCGCCGGTCACCTACCTCCAGTACAACTCGCCGCAAGGCGCGAGCTGGAGTTGGTCCGCGACGTCGACCGACGGCAAGACCAAGGTTGCCGCCACCGGCATCGTCGGCGGCACGAGCAACCTCGTGATCAACGGTGAAACAGTCAACGTCGTACAACTCACGACGACGCTGAGCATGTCCGGCGACATCAGCGGCACGGCGAAACTCGTTACGTGGGCGTCACCCGCGTATCGCCTGCCGGTGATGTCGCGTCAGATCATCAACGCCTCGGCCAAGGTCTCGTGGAGTTCCGTGAAGCTGGTCTCCGATGTCACGACGACGTTCAGCCGCCTCTCGCCGAACTAGATCAAGCGGCGGTCAGTCGCCCAGCGCGCCAACTCGTGGCGGCTGCTCAACTGGAGCTTGCGCAACACCGAGCTGACGTGGGTCTCGACGGTTTTCACCGACACGTTCAGGCGACGACCGACCTCTTTGTACGCGTACCCACGCGCGATCAACTGCAGCACTTCGCGTTCGCGGGGCGTCAACTGGTCGAGTTCGCTGTCGCTGGTGACAGCGGGAGCGCTCGCGGTGCCGCTCGAGGTGAACGCGTCGAGCACAAACCCGGCGAGTCGAGGCGAGAACGCCGCATCACCCGCCGCGATCCGGTTGACCGCCTCGCTCAGCTCGGCCCCGGTGGAAGACTTCGTGACGTAGCCGCGGGCGCCGGCGCGAATCACGGCGATCACGTCCTCGGGTGCGTCGGACACCGATAACGCCAGGAACCGCAGTGAGGGGCGCACCGGCCCAAGCCGGCGAAGAATCTCGATGCCGCCGCCGCCGGGCATGTGCACGTCGAGCAGCACCACGTCGACGTCGCCTTCACCGAGCGCGCTGAGCGCAGTAACCGCGCCGTCGACGTCACCCGCTTCGCCCACGACGTCGACGGTGTTGCCGAGTTCGGTGCGAACGCCCGAGCGCACCAGCGGGTGATCGTCGACGATGAACACTTTGGCGACGCTCATGCCGGCACTCCGTTCTGAGCCACCCGCGGAACCCGCAATTCGATCTCGGTTCCTTCACCGGGCGCCGACCGGATCACCGCGGTACCGCCGGCGCGCTCGACGCGGCCGCGGATCGATTCGGCCACGCCGTGGCGATCCTTGTTGATCGACTCCGGGTCGAAGCCCACGCCGCGATCGCGCACGAACAGCTCAACCGAGTCGGCCTCGGCCTCGAGGAACACATCGATGGTGTCGACGCGCGCGTGGCGCGCCGCGTTGACGACGGCTTCGCGCCCTGCGGCAACGAGGGCGCGCCCGGCGGCGTCGAGCGGCGCGTCGCCGACCGCCACTACCTCGACCCGAACGCGGTGGTCGTCTTCCACCGCGGCGAGCTCCTGGCGCAGGAGACCGGCGACGGTGTCGCTCGTAGCGGGCGACGAGCGATCTTCGAACAACCACTCTCGCAACTCACGCTCCTGCCGACGGGCCATCGAACGCACTTCGCGCGGGTCGTCGGCTCGGCGCTGGATCAACGCGAGCGTCTGCAAAACGCCGTCGTGCAGGTGCGCCGCGAGGTTCGCTCGCTCCTCATTCCTGATGCGCTCGCGCCGTTCGAATGCGAGGTCGCTCGACAGGCGCCCCAGCCACGGCCACGCGAGGAACGCAACGCCCGCGACCAACACCAGGGCTCCGAGCGCGCTTGGCCCGACGTTGTGCCATCCACCGGCAACGCCGACGCTCACGGCGCCGCCGACCGCGATGAGCGACGCTCCGAGTGCGACGCGCACGGGCCAACCAATCGTGCGAAACCCGCGCGTCGCATCGTCACGGCCGCCGAAAAGCGCGGCGCCGGCCGCGACGATGAGCGCGGGGAACGCGACGGCGTCTCCGGCCCAGTAGCCGAGCTGACGGCAAACGAGGCCGAACCCCGTGACGCTCGCGATGATCGCCGCGCTGTCGATCGCGGCGCCGCGCCGCGGGGCCGGCGACGGCTCATCTGAGTCAGGCGCCGACAACCACAACGCGCCGTACACAACGACACCGACGCCCCCGCACAGCGACAACACCACGAACGCGAGGCGGATGACACCGACCTCCACACCCATCGCCGCGGCCAACCCCGAACACACGCCCCCGACAAGACGCGAGCGACGACGCCGCGTCACCGATACGCGGAAAGGCAGCAGGGGCACGTACTGATCGTCGCACGATCCCTTCGCGCGAACCATCGGGAACGACCCTGAGGAGCAGCCCGTCACGTATCAGGGGGATACCCGATGGCGCATGGCCACGGTCTTGTTCACGATGCAGGGATGACGACCGCAGGTTCTCCGAGCACCACCGCGACGACAACACCCACCGCTGAGCCGTACAAGCTCATGCGCGCCGAAAAGGGTCGCATGATCGCCGGGGTTGCGGCCGGTCTCGCGAAAGCGTCGGGCCTCGACGTCACCGTCGTGCGCATCTGTATCGGAGCGTCTCTGCTGAGCGGGCTCGGGTTCATCAGTTACGTGCTGTTGTGGATCGTGCTCCCACAAGAGCAGCCGTCGCGCGGTCGGCTCATCGAGCCCGCGCCCGAGAACACCGCCCGCGTTATCCGCATCACGTTGGTCGTCGCAGCGGTGCTCGGCGCGCTCCACAAAGTCGGTGTGTTCTGGCCCTTCACCAACGCACACGCGCACACCGCATTTGGCTTCGACGGAATCCTCGGGCTCGTGCTGCTCAGCCTGGGCGTCGGAGTGTTGTTCAGTCGTCATCGGCCGGATCGCGGCTGGTGGGAATCGTCGCCATCCCCCACCCCACCCGCGACGCCAGCCACCACCGCCACGACCCCAGCTCCGGCCGATGACGACGCCACCAAATTGATCGAGCCTGTCGGAACGGGCGACCTAGTCCGCGTGGACGACACCGCGGCGTTCGAAGGACCGTTCGCAGGCGCCGCTACGCGCGTTCACGACGCAGTAGCCGAGCGCCGGCGCACCGGCGCCGCGCTGGGCTGGGCCCGCGCCGTGGGATGGTTCGCGCTGCTCTGGTGGTTCGCCGGCGTGCTCGGCTTCGTTGCGCTGTGGCGTTTCGGTGCGATCAGTATCGACGCCCCGCTCGTGATTGGCGTCGCCTGCTGGGCCGTGTTCACTTCGGTTTTGAACACACTGATCCGCGTGCGGAACCCGTCGGCCGTAATAGGCAGCCTGTTCCTGTTGCTGATCCCGCCGGCCATCGGTCTTGCCACCATTCGGGCCGAGGGCCCGGTGGGTACCCGCACGTTGCGCCCCATCGCGGCGGCCGACGTCCGCCCCAGCTACCGGCAAGCGGTCGGCCACCTCGAACTGGACTTCTCCCACACCCACTTCAGCACCAAACAGGCGACGAACATCGACGCCCGAGTTGGCACGGGCGCAGTGATCATCACTGTCCCCGACGACGTCGCCATCACCGTGAACACCAAGATTCAAACCGGCGGATACGCCATCCTGGACCGCCGTACCGCCGCCGGCATCGGCCAAGCCGAAACGTTGCGCTTCACCGGTTGCCCCGGCGCGGCTCGTCTGCACCTACGCCTACGCGGCGGCGCGGGATTCATCGAGGTCAAACGGGTCAGCGACAGGCCCGACGCGACCTGCGTTGCACCCGCATAAGCAGGTCAACATCACATGGCGGAGAGGGGGGGATTTGAACCCCCGGACCCAGTTTCCCAGGTCAACTCATTAGCAGTGAGTCCGATTCGGCCGCTCTCGCACCTCTCCCGAGGGACCAAGCTAGCCGGTGGGTTCACCGACCCCCACCGTGACTTTGGCCGTCGTCCAGCCGAAGTTTCTGTGCGGAGGGGGCGGGATTCGAACCCGCGGAGGCTTGCACCTCAACGGTTTTCAAGACCGTCGCATTCGTCCGCTCTGCCACCCCTCCTAGGAGTTGAAGGCTACCTAGCGGTGAATCTGGTCTCGCAAACCGCGCGCCCAATCGTCAGCGGCGCGCCACGAGGCTTCCGCGTCACGGCGGATCGCGTCGCCGTGTTCGCCCGCGGCCGGATACGAACCGAGGAACTTCAGCGACGCCAGCGACGCGTGCAGATCGCGCAGGCAGTCGAACACGACCTCGTCGTCGATGTGGCCGTCGAAGTCGATGATGAAGCAGTAGTTGCCGAGGCCGGCCTTGGTCGGTCGGCTCTCGAGTTTCGACAGGTTGATGTTGCGCGCGGTGAATTGACCGAGGATCGAGTGCAACGACCCTGGCTGGTCAGCCCGTTGAAAACAGACGATCGACGTCTTGTCGTGACCCGTCGGCGCCGGGATTTTCTGCGGCTGCACCAGCACGAAACGCGTGGCGTTGTCCGGATGGTCTTCGATGTCGGTGGCGGCAACGTCGAGTCCGTACAACTCGGCCGACAGCGCGGGCCCGACGGCCGCGTCACGGACCGACGGATCTGCGGCCGCCCGCTCTCCGACTATCCGCGCCGCGTCGGCCGTCGAGTTCGTGGCCACGAACTCTGCGCCGGGCGCATTCGCGAGCAGCCAGTCGCGACACTGCGCCATTGCGACGGGCAGGGTTAGCACCCGTTCCACGTCGCCGATGGCGAGGCCGCGCGGGGTGAGCAGGTTCATCACGATCCGCTTCACAACCTCACGCTGAATAAGAAGGTCGTGATCGAAGATCAAGGCGTCGAGGGTGAGGTTGACGGTGCCCTCGATGGCGTTCTCGATCGGCACGAAGGCCGCGTCGACCTCGCCCGATTCCACTGCCGCGAGCGCCTCGGTCATCACGCCGTACGGGATTAATTCGCACGACGCGAGGTCTGCTTCGGCGAGCAGCGCCTCCTCGGTGAAGGTGGCGTGCGGGCCAAGGAAACCAATTCGGTTGATGTCAGTCATGCGTGAATCGAAAGCTTGTTGGTGATGGTGTTGTCCGCGGTGGATGTCTCGCCGGCGAGCGGACCGATGACCACAGTCAACGTCGCATCACCGGGCACGGCGCGCAGGCCGCGAAAGCTCAAGGCCACGCGCTTGCCGGGGCTGAGATCCACGAAGTCGCGCGCGGTGTCGAGGCCCGTGACGGTTGCGAGCGTTGCGGTGACGGTGACCTTTTTCTGCGCGACGTTGCCGATGTTGGCGACCACGGCCTCCAGTCGAACCGATGCTGTCTTCGGCAACAAGAACTTTTCGCCGTCTTTGCCCACGGCAGCCGGCGTCGTGCGAATCAACACCGTCGATACGTCGACGATCGGGGCGACCGATGAGTTCGCCTTCAAGATGTTCACGAACGCGGTGAGTTCTGGCGTCTCCCACTGCTCGGGTTCGGGGATCCACACCGAGGGCGCGAGTGCTTTCGACGCTTCTTTGGCCAGCGACTCGGCCGCGGCATCGCTAAACGCCTTGTAGGTCTGGTCGGCCGCGATCAAATTCCTGCCAGTCGCCACCATGCGTTCCACGATCGGAACCGGTGACTGCGCGCTGAGCGCCGCGATCATGTCTTTCGCCGCGGAGCGGGCGCCGATCACGCGCAGCTGCAGCGTCGCCACGAGCAAGCTCTGTGCCTCGTCGGCAGACGACGGCGCCTTGACCTTCTTTACTGCGTCGAGGGTTTCTTGCGTCTGCTTCACGATTTGATTGAGTCGCCGCCGGGTTCCGGGCCGGCCGAGGTCACTCGCGTTCTCGCGCACACCGAGCAGGTCGGCGCCTTGGCTCGTCGAGTCAGCGATCAGCGGTCGGACCTCGTCGAGGTAACCGAGTTGGCGCAGTTTCTGGTCGCGTCCGCCGCCGGCAACGGAGTGCACACCGATAGCGACGAGGCTAAGCACCGTCGCCACAATCAGCACGCGAGCGCGGCGCTGACGAGCGGAAAGACGACGCGGTGGCACGGCTAAAACCTAAACGGCCGCGGTGCGGCTGAACCTACCGCCGGGCGTTTTTGTCGATGGTGCGGATGTGTTGGGCCATGCCGACCATCACCTTCTCCGCAACCTTGAACCTCGCCCGCGGACTCCGCAGGAAATCAACTTAGGAGGTGCGCCTCCGCCGGGAGCCGTTGCTGCTCGGGATCGGCTGCCGCGGCCTTCGGCGCGGGCGCAGCCTTTTTTGCTGCGGGGGTTTTCTTCGCCGCCGGCGCCTTCTTGGCGGCCGGCGTCTTCTTTGTCTGCGGCACCGCGTTCTCGAGGTCCTTCGCGCCGGGCTTCGAGGCTTCGGTCTTCGGGGCGTCGGTCTTCGGGGGGTCCGTCTTCGAGGTTTCGGTCTTCGGTGCGTCCGACTTCGACGCACCGGCCTTCGATGCGTCGAGGGCCGGCGCCGCCGCGGGCTGGGGACGAGCGGGCTTCGCCGCGGGCACGATGTTGGCCCGGGTTAGAACGTCAGCTTCTACGCCGACCTGACGCCACGCCGAGTAGGTGATGTCGTGGCGGTCGCCCCACGTCTTGGCGACGCGGGTGAACGCCTTCTCGAGCTGGTCGAAGTCGCCGCTCGCAGTCGTCAACCGAAGCTGCTCGGCGTGCAGGTCGATGCGCTCCTGGGTGAGTAACAACCGTTGCACGGGATCGGCGGACAGCAGCAGCGTGTCGATCTGATGCATGCGGTGCGCGATGGTCTCGCCGGTCCGGGCGTTGGTGCGCCCCGGCTTCCGGGCGTCCAGCGCGGAGAGATACCGCCGGACGATGCGAGCGCGGTCATGTGGGCTTCCCTTGTCGGGACCGTCAGCAACCATCGCTCAGTGCCCTTCGGGCGCCGACGATGACACCGCCGCAGTTTCGATGATTCGCTCGCAACGCTGGCTCATGACCCCGAACTTACAGCCCTTGTCGCCGGTCGTAACCTGCGATCCATGGATACGCGCACCGACGAGGAATGGAAAGAAGCCCTCGACGCCGAGGCCTACCAGGTTCTCCGCAAGCAGGGCACCGAGCGCGCCTTTACCGGCAAGTACTGGAACGAGTGGAGCGACGGCGAGTACATGTGCGCCGGGTGCGGCGCCAAGTTGTTCGACTCGGTCAGCAAGTTCGACGCCGGCTGCGGGTGGCCCAGTTTCGACGCCGCAGCCAGTCCCGACGCAATCCGGCTCATAGAAGACCGTTCGCACGGCATGGTTCGAACCGAAGTGCGATGCGCGCGATGCGACGGGCACCTCGGTCACCTCTTCAACGACGGCCCGACCGAAACCGGCGACCGATACTGCATGAACTCGGTTTCGATCCACCTCGTGCCAAAAGATGAGACCGCGTAGTAGGCCTGCCAAGGCGCAAAACAACCTGGTCGCGGTTGTGGGAGACGCCCTTCGTGGTACAGATTGGTGGTCGTTCCTTGTGACATTCGTCACATACCGTTCTGCCAGAAAATTAGTATTCGCCGCCACCAACCCGGGGGGTTCCCTATGGCGGGCAGCTTCAAGCCCTATCGACGTACTGCCTTAGCTGCTAGCGCAGTCGGTATCTCGATCATCGCGACAGCGCTCACAGGCCCGGGTGTCGGCGTGGCTTCAGCGGGCGAGCCGGCCACGCTCGCCACGGCGGGCACGTCGAACGCAACTGCTCAGTCGTATCGCGTCAACCCCACCACTGCGGCGTTGAGCCTCGGTATCAGTTTCGGTGTATCGCTCACCGGCTACACGAATAACGTCGCCCAGGCCGAGGCTCGCGGTATCGACCTCGGCATCATCGGCTCGACGCTGTCCGCCGCTGGCTGCGACGGTGGCGACCCGACCCTCCCCGCAGATCAGCAGCCCCAGCCGCTGCACGCGGATTCTCGAGACAAAGACGCCGGCCAGGTCAAGACCGCCAACGAGAAGTACGTAGGCGGTGTCATCACGAAAACGGTGCGGGCCGATGCGACCCCCTCGGCCGACGCATCCACCGGCACCGCCGACGCCTCGGGCGCGGTCGTTTCACTGAGCGGAGCACGCTCCACTGCCACCAGCCATCTCGCCGGAGGCGTGCGCGAGTCGATCGCGACCGCTGACGTCGGCAAGTTCGGCATCAAGGGCATCCTCGAGTTGTCGGGCATGCACTGGAATGCGGCGTCGCGCAGCGGCAAGGTCGACGAGAACAGTGGCGGGTTCACGATCGGTTCGCTCAAAGTGCTCGGCCAATCGATCCCCGTCCAAGACGCCTCGAAGGCCTTCGATGCCGCCAACACCCTGCTCGCGGCCGTCGGGTTGCAACTGGTCTTCCCCACCTCGCATGTGAGCGCGGGGATCCAATTCGTCGAGCCCCTGAAGATCAGCGTCGTGCCGAGCAAGACGCGTGACTCCGTCTTGTCAACGGTGCTCGGGCTGATCCAGCCCGTCCGCCAGAACCTCTACGACGCGTTGCTCAAGGAGGACTGCAGCAACGCCACGTACATCTTGGTGTCCGACATCGCAATCGGTTCGGTCACTGGCGCCGGTTCGCTGTCGCTGGAACTCGGCGGCGTCTCAACCAAGTCCGAGGCCCTCAAGACGTCGAGCTTCCTCGGCATCGATCCCACCGGTTCGCTCGGGGGCAACGACAGCTTTAGTGGAGCGATCGGCGGCCTCGTCGACACTCCGGTTCTCAGCGACCTCTCACCGATCGCCCCGACAACCGGCAAAACCACACCGCAGGTTTCCCAACGACCCCGACACGGTGCCCTGGCGGTGGCCGAAAAGGGGTCGCGAGGCGGACGACTCGCCCTCATCGGGCTCATCGGTTTGCTCGTCCTGCTCGTCGTGGCCGACCGCGACCGTCGCTTGATGCGTCGCGCACAACGCAACATCCCTACGGAGGCTTGATATGGCAGCAACGGAAGGATCGAACACGCCGCGCGGTTCGTTCCAAGTCAACCAGCGCGTCATTCGGGGTTACGGCCCGTTGGCGTTGCTCGTTGTTCTGATGATCGTGGTGGCGTTGCTGGTGCCGTCAAAACCGGTCAAGGTCGTGAACGCGGCAGCGAGTGACGACCAAGGCAGTTCTGTGGCGGGCTCCACCACCGACGAAACCACTGCAACGGGCGACACCGTGCCCGGTCAGGTCGCCGCGACGGGCAGCGGCGCGTCGAAGTCGGCGAGCGGTCAGCCGATCGCCGCGCCGACTGCGTGCCCACCCGAGCGCAAAGACCAGGTCACGGGCGACCCCTACTCACCTCCGTGTATTGCGTTCAGCGGCAACAACGGCGGCGTCACGTCGCCCGGCGTCACCGCGACCGATATCAACGTGTCGTTCCGTGTGCTCAACGAGAAGGGCTTCCAGCAGACGCTCGCCGCGCTCGCCGGCGCCAGCCTCACCGACACGCCTGACACCATCCGCAACACCGTCGCCGCACTCGCCGAATTCTTCAACAAGCGCTACCAGTTCTACGGGCGCAAGCTGAATTTCAAGTTCTACAACGGCGTCGGCTCGAACACGACCGAACTGTTGGGCGGCGGCCGCGACAAGGCTGAGGCCGACGCCGAAACCGCCAAGTCCCTCGGTGTCTTCGCCGACATGTCTGCCACGTCCGAGCCCTACGCCGACTCACTCGAGCGCCGCAAGATCCTCGGCTTCGGCGACCCGTATATGTCGACGCCTTGGCACGATCAGCACGCCCCTTACGACTGGAGCCTCGCCGTCGACGGCACCACCGTCGCCAAGCTCGCCGCCGAGTACGCGACCAAGCGCTTGGCATCGGGTGGCCAGTGGGGAGTGGCCAAGTACGCAGGCGGCAACCTCGCCACGCAGCAGCGCAAGGTCGCCACGATGGCGCCCGAGAACTCTTGGTACCAGGAGTCAGTGCAGATCGCGAAGGGCGACGTCGAGAAGCAAGGGTTGAAGGTCGCCGACAACATTCAGTACCAGCTCGACCTCGGCACGATGTCGAACCAGGCCAACAACCTCATCCCCAAGCTCAAGAGCGAAGGCATCACCACGATCTTGTGTGGTTGCGACCCGGTGTTCCCGGTGTTCCTAACCGGTGAAATGAACCGCGAGAGCTACTACCCCGAGATCATCATCACCGGCACCGCCCTGACCGACGCCGACATCGTCGGTCAGCTGTTCAACCAAGAGGCGGCCAAGCACATGTTCGGCGTCAGCGCTCTCGAGGAGCCCGTGCCGCCGACCCAGACCATCGCCTACGAGGCGTACAAGTCAGTGCGTCCGAACGACGAGCCAGCGTTCTCCGTAGACCTCATCTACTTCCAAATGCAGATGCTGGCCATCGGCATTCAGATGGCGGGTCCGAACCTCACACCCGCGAACTTCCAGAGCGGCATGTTCAAGTACCCGGGCCGCCTCGGGCCGGTCGGGTTCTGGGGCTTCAAGCCGCACGACTACACCGCGGCCGACGACGTACGCGAGATCTACTGGGACCCGAACGCAACGTCGAACTACAACGGCAAAAAGGGCGCCTACATCGACCCGCAGCCCGGCACCCGCTGGCTCCCGGGGCAGATTCCAGGTGGGGCACCTAAGGTGCCGGTGCGGTGAGGCGTGTCGTAGAACCAATCCAAAAACTGTACGAGCGGATTCCCGAAAAGCGACGCGGGCTCGCCCTCGTCGGGCTCATCGTTCTCGGCTACTTCGTGGCCACGTTGGTGCCCGGCCTCGGTGACTACGTCCACAAAAAGATGCCCTATGAGGTAGTCGTCATCGGCCTCATCACGGGTTCGGTCACCGCACTGCTGGCAATGGGTCTGATCCTGATCTATCGCGCGAACCGTTTCATCAACTTCGCGTACGGATCGATGGGCTCGTTCATCGGCGTCATCGGTGTTGCGCTCTACCTCGAACACGGGTGGTCGTACTGGGTCGTGTTGCCGCTCGTCGTAATCGGTGGGTTGATCAACGGCGCGCTCGTCGAACTGTTGATCATTCGGCGCTTCGCGAACTCGACTCGACTCGTGCTCACCGTGGCCTCGATCGGTCTGGCCCAGTTGCTGGGTGGGCTCGAGTTCCTCGGCGCCAAGCAACTCGGTTTCTCGTCGTTGAGCGGCGGATTCCCGGTGCCGATCAACTTGCACTTGCACATCGGGGTGAAGACGCTCGCCGGCGACGAGATCCTGATCATGATGGTTGTGCCCTTCGTGATCCTGGCCCTCGCGTACTTCCTGCTGCGCACCGATTCGGGCGTCGCCGTACGGGCCGCGTCAGAGAACTCCGACCGGGCGCTGCTGCTCGGTATCCCCGTGCGACGCCTCGCCACCATCGTGTGGGCACTGGCCGGTTCGCTCTCCGCGCTCACGTTCATTTTGAAGGCGCCGTTCTCCGGGGTCGTTCCCGGCATCGCCAACGGGCCGACCGTGTTGTTGCCCGGCCTCGCGGCCGCCGTTGTCGCCCGGATGGAGTCATTGCCCGTTGCGTTCGCCGCCGGCCTCGGCCTCGGCATCGCCGAGCAAACCGTTCGCTGGAACAGCACGGGTTCGCCGTCGTTCGTGAACGTCGCGTACCTCGTGGTGATCCTGGGAGCCTTGCTGTTGCAGAAGGGCCGCTTGAGCCGGGCGATGGACAACGTGACGTCATCGTGGTCGTCGAGCAGCGTGGTCAAGCCAATCCCGGTCGAACTGCGGCACCTACCCGAAGTTCGCTACGTGAAGGCGGCGCTCATCGCCGTCGTCGCCGTGCTGTTCATTTGGATCCCGGGTGGCTGGTCGTCTTCGCAACAATTGCTCGCGGCCTTCGCCATGGTCTGGGCAATGGTGGCCGTGTCGCTTGTGGTGTTAACGGGCTGGGGCGGGCACATATCGCTCGGTCAGTTCGGGTTGGTCGGCGTCGGAGCCATCACCGCCGGCAACGTGATCTCCAAGATGCACGGCGACTTCTTTCTCGCGCTGTTCCTCGCCGGGCTCGCCGGCGCGGCCGCCGCGCTTTTGGTGGGCCTACCCGCGTTGCGGATCAAGGGTTTGTTCCTCGCTGTCACCACGCTCGCCTTCGCAATCGCGCTCGACGAGTACTTCTTCAACACCGACCGGTTCCACTCGATCTTGCCCGACAACGTCGACCGCACATTGCTGTTCCAGCGGTTCAACCTCGACTTCAACTACGACATGTACCTCACGTGCCTGGCCTTCCTTGGTCTGTCAATCCTGGCCGCGCTGGGCGTGCGCAAGGCGCGTAGTGGTCGCGTGGTGATCGCCACGCGTGACAACCAGCGCGCGGCTGACGCGGCGGCCGTGAACACCACCGCGGTCAAACTTTCGGCGTTCCTGCTCGCCGGGTTCATCGCCGGCGTCGCCGGTGGGCTGCACGTGCAGATCCAGCACGCCTTAGCGCAGCACACCTACAGCCCGGCCGACTCGATCACGGTGTTCTCCACTGCGGTCATCGGCGGTCTCGGTTCGATCAGCGGTGCTATCAGCGGCGTGTTGCTGTTCCGATGGCTCGAAACGATCACGGCGCTGGGCGACCTGCGCCTGCTGCTCACCGGCACCGGGTTGCTGGTGGTGCTGTATGCGCTTCCCGGTGGGTTCGGCCAACTGTTCATCAGTGCCCGTGACCGGTATCTGCGTTGGGTCGCGAACCGGCACAACATTCTCGTGCCGAGCCTGGTGGCCGACAAACGGGGCGGCGTCGAGAACAGCGTCGGCCTGCTCGAGGGCGCGCTCACAGACGAAGTGTCCGACGAAGCCGGCCTCGAACTCGTAGGAGCCGCCCCCGAATGACGAAGAAAAAAGGGAACCAGGCACCCGATCAGCTGAACGACGACGGTGCCTTGCTCACGTGCACGGGTATCGACATGGCGTACGGGCCGGTCCAGATCCTGTTCGATGTCGACTTCACCGTGCGCGAAAACGAAATCGTAGCGCTGCTCGGCACCAACGGCGCCGGGAAGTCGACGCTCTTCAAGTGCATCACCGGCCTGCTACCGGCCCAGCGCGGGACGGTCCGCTTCGCCGGGGAGGACATCACCGCGCTGCCCACCAACCTCATCGCCGAGCGGGGCGTGGTGATGATGCCGGGTGGCAAGAGCGTCTTCCCGACGCTCACCGTGCGGGACAACCTGCGGCTGGCGTGCTGGATGAAGCGGCACGACGCCGCTGCTGTGCGCGAGGCCGAGGAGC
>JBEEFT010000082.1:0-20317 GCA_041166225.1 Actinomycetota bacterium
ACAGCCGCACCACCACCGCGCCCGCGTCGAGGCAGCGCAGTTCGGCTTCGCGCTTCGACCGGGCATACGGCGACAGCGGATTAACCGGACCGTCTTCGCGGAACGGAACCGGCGCGTCGCCGTACACATCGGCGGTCGACGCGAAGACAATGCGCTCGCACGCCGAACCGACCAGCGCGTCGAGCAACGCAGCGGTGGCGCCGACGTTCGCGGCGAAACATTCGTCCTCGTGCGTCCACGACGCGCCGATGTCGGTAAAGCCCGCGAGATGGATCACCCGCTGCGGTTCGACGGTTTGGACAAGCCGCACGACCGCATCCACGTCGCGTCCACTGACGCCGTGCACGTCAGCACCATGCGACGCGAGTTGGCGAACGACGCGTTTGCCGATGAACCCGGTTGCGCCGGTTACGAGGACGCGGGTGCCCCGGAGCGCATCCATGGCGGATTCCCGTCGGCGCAAAGCGCAGTGAGTTCGAGCGCGTCCTTGTAGGTGTCCATCGACTTCCAGAACCCCGAGTGCTTGTACACGAACAACTCACCGCTAGCGGCGAACGCGGGCAGCACATCACGCTCGAGGTCTTCACCGGGTTCAGGCCAGTCGCCGAAGCAACGCTTGTCGAACACGAAGAACCCGGCGTTGATGTAGTGGTCGGGCAGCTTGGGTTTTTCCCGGAACCCCTCGACTTTGCCATCGTCGCTGAACACGACGGTGCCGTACTGCGACGGCAGCGGCACGGTGGTCATCGTGGCGTAGCCGCCGTGGGCGTGGTGGTGGGTGAGGGTGCCTTCGAGGTCGACGTCGCCCAACCCGTCGGAGTACGTCACGAAGAACGTGTCGCCGACGTGCTCGGCGATCTTGCGCACGCGGCCGCCGGTATTCGTCTCTTCGCCGGTGTCGATGACGTCGACGGTCCAGCCCGTCTTCAACCGCTGCGCGAAGTCGACGACGGCTTCGTGCTTGTAACCGGTGGCCAGCACGAAATCGGTGAACCCATGTGCGGCGTACAACTCCATGACGTGTTGCACGACGGGCTGACCGTTTACTTCGAGCAGCGGTTTGGGCACCGACGCCGTTTGCGGATAGGCGCGGGTGCCCTTCCCGCCACACAAGATGACCGTGCGGACCGTCATGGCAGCGAGAGCGTAGTGAAGGCGGTGCCCTGACAGAATGCGCCCGCATGGCGTTGGATCCCGAGCCCGTCATTGCCGAGACGGCCGACAGCGCGCGCTACGCCTCGGCCGACCCCGCGATCAGCGTGCTCATCTCGACGTTCCGCCGCCCCCATTACCTGGCCGGCCTGATCGATTGTCTCGAAGCGCAGGACTGCGACCGCGCGACCTTCGAAGTGGTCCTCGTCGACAACGCGTCGAACGACACCACGTGGGACGAGCTGCGCGCCCGCGCCGCAACGACACCGCTTGCGTTTCGCGCCGCGCGCATCGGCGTGAACGGCGGCCCGGCAACAGGGCGCAACGCTGCATTGTCGTTGGCACGGCCGCCGTTGGTCGCTTTCACCGACGACGACACACTCCCCGAACCCGGTTGGGTCACCGCCATGCTGCGCGCACTCGAAGCGGGCGACCATCTCGTGCAAGGCCGCACCGAACCCGCGCCCGGCGCGTTGAATCTGTGGAACCACACGGTCGCGGTGCGAGCGAACTCGCCGTTCTTCGAGACGTGCAACATCGGCTACCGGCGCGACGAACTCATCGCAGTCGGCGGGTTCCGTCCGCTCGCGGGTTACCGCGCCGGCCGGGGCGGCACGCCGTTTGGTGGCGAAGACACGGTCGCGGGTTGGCACGTGTTGCGCGCGGCGCGGGCGGAGCCGACGTTTGCGTCCGACGCCGTTGTGCTGCATCGGGTCGAGCCGCGCGACTACCAAGGGTGGCTGCACGTCCGCAAGGGCATGGCAATTTTTCCTGCACTCGTTGCCAGCGTGCCCGAAATGCGCCGCCACCTGTTCTGGCGTTGCTTTCACTCACCGCGCACCGCGATGTTCGACCTCGCCGTGGTCGGACTCGTCGCCGCGCTCGCGTTCCGGTCGGTGTTTCCGTTGCTTGCGGTCGTGCCCTACGTCTGGATCATTGCGCCGCGCCGCGGCGCCGGTCGCCGCAACCGGCCGGCCCGGATCGTGCGAGTCGTGTGGGGAGATATCAACGCAGCGTGGAGCTTGTTGCGCGGCTCGATCCGGTACCGCCGAGTCGTGCTGTGACGCGGTTATAGGCTGCGACGTGGAATCCGCCACACCATTCCCCGCAGACGCGCCGATCTTCGTCATCGCGTACCCCCACTCGGGTACCACGATGTTGCGTCAAGTGTTCGGCGAGGCTCCCGAAGTGTTTCAGTGTTTTGCGGAAACCTTCTTCTTTGCGAATCTCGACGACATCCGGCGTGTCTTCCGGCCAATTTCGGATCCCGGCGTGCGACGCGAACTTGCGCACTACGTCGCCCGCATCGTGCACCAGCTCGTGCCGCCCGGGATCACGCCCGTCGAGGAACGCCGTCTCGACGACGCGGGCGCCGATGAGATCGCGGCGATCGACACCGACCACGTCGGGACGTTTGTCGCCACGCTCGACTACCTCACCGCAGAGGCGGGTCGGAAGCGATGGCTCGAGAAAACGCCACCGCATATCTACGACGTCGACACCATCAAAGCGACGATCCCCGACGCGTGTTTCGTGGAAATCATCCGCTCGCCTCTCGACGCGCTCGCGTCGAAGAAGACGCGTGAAGAGATCGCGAACGCAAACCGCGGCGCCGACGGTCGACCTCGCGTCGATCGGTTCTTCCACCCCGTGTGGGACGCGATCTCGTGGCGGGCGTCGGTGCGCGCCGGCGCCGCGCTACTCCGGAATCATCCCGACGCGTCGGTGCGCGTCCGTTACGAAGACGTTGTCGCTGCGCCCGAAAAGGTGTTCAGGGCGCTGTGCGAGCGCGCCAACGTCACCTTCGTGCCCGCCATGCTCAGCATCCGGCGGCGCAACGCCGTGGGTGCAGGCCCGAAAGAGAGCGGGATCTCGCCGCTGTCGGTCGAGCGGTGGCGTGAGGTGCTCACTCCGGGCGAGGTCGCGATCATCCACCTGATCGTCGGGCGAACCGCCAAAGCCGTCGGCTACGACGTCCCCCGCGGACGCGTCGATCGCAGCGCAGCGCGGTGGCTGCTGTTCACGACCGTCGAACCCATCGAGCGTCTGGTGAAACACGCGCGGCGTACTGGGTGGCGTTCGGCCCTTAGTGCACTGGGGCGTTACGCGGGCCGGATGCGGCCCCGCCGTACGTGAGCGCCATAATCCCGAACTGTTAAGAAAGCGACATGGCTGAGGACAACTCGCGTCTGCAGACTGCGATGGAAAAGATCGGCCGGCGCCGCGGTATGCCCATCGTGAAGACGGCGGTGGGCGCCGCCCGCGCGCTGGTGCGCGGCTACGAGGGCGGCGCAGTGTTGCGCAATATCGACACCAACGGCGAAGCCCGCGTGCTGCACAAACTGGGCGCCACGCTCGGCGTCGTGTTCGACGTGGGCGCGAACGTCGGTCACTGGACCCAGACAGCGCTCGACGCCGGCGCCAAGGCGGTGCACGCCTTCGAGATCTCGCCCGCCACGTCCGAGGGCCTTACGAAACGTTTCGCGCACGACGGCCGCGTCACCGTCAACCCGTTCGGGCTCAGCGACGCGGCGGGCTCGGTCACAATTCACCACTATCCCGACCACCCGGCGCTCACGACGATGACCGAGTACCCCCACGACGCCCAGTCCGTGGCCGTGGAGGTGCCGGTACGCACCGGCGACAGTTACCTCGCCGACAACGGGATCGACCACGTCGACTTGCTCAAGATGGACGTCGAGGGCGCCGAAGGGCTTGTCATCGAGGGATTCAGTGAGACGTTTGCGCGCCACGCGGTGAGCGCGGTGCAGTTCGAATACGGGCGCGTGTCGATCCTCACCAAGTACCTGCTGCGAGACTTCTACGCTGACCTCACCAAGCACGGGTTCGACGTCGGACGCATCACGGCCGACGGCGTCGAGTTCATGCCCTACGACATGTCGATGGAACGCTTCGACGACTCGAACTGGCTCGCAGTCCATGAGTCGCACGCTGAGCTCGTCGGCCTCGTGTCGTAAGGCTCGCTCCCGTGCGGATCACGTTGACCAACCCGTACTGCTGGCCGAACGTGCGCCGCGGTTCGGAATCGCTCATGCACGGGCTCGGCTTGTGGTTGCGCTCCAGCGGGCACGACGCATCGATATTGGCGGGGGCGCCAAAGCGGTCGTCATACGAAATCGACGGCCTCCCCTACCGCACCGTGAAGGCGACGGACATGACGTGGCTCGGCCGCGAGTACGTGCCACCGGTCACGATGATCGGTCCGATGCGCCGGGCGCTGCGCAGACTCAAACCCGACATCGTGCACGCGTTCTCGTACCACGACGCGGTAGCGGCGAAGCGGGCCAAGCTGCCCTACGCGCTGACGATCGGGGGCATCATCACGCCGCCGTGGCGCAACCGGTACCAGTTCAAATTGTTCAATCAGGCCTGCACCCACGCCGGGCTCATCATCTGCCCGTCGCAAGCGGCGGCCGACGCGCTCAAGGCCGACTACGGGTTCGAGGCCGAGGTTGTCCCGCACGGCCTCGACGTGGCGTCGTTCGCGTCGACCGAGCCGCGCGTAGCGGGGCGCATCACGTGCATGGCGACCCCGAACGACACCCGTAAGCGACCCGACTTCCTCGTGCGCGCGTTCGCCAAGGTTGCGCCCAAGGTCGCCGACGCCCATCTGGTGTTCGCCGGCGACGCGTCCGACGACGTGCAGCAGCGCCTACGCGCGTTGTTACCGGCCAAACACCGCGACCGGCTCTCCTTCCTCGGCGATTTGGCGCCCGACGAGTTGCGCCGCGAATACGGACGCGCCTCGATCACCGCGCTCACGAGCCTGAACGAGGCGTTCGGGCTGGTGCTGATCGAGTCGCTCGCGTCGGGCACGCCGGTGATCGGCACCCGGTCCGGTGCGTTGCCCGAGATCGTCACCAACGACGTCGGCGCGCTGTCAGACCCCGACGACGTGAACGAGTGCGCCCGACAGATTCAGTGGCTGCTGGACGAAAGCGGGCCCGCGCTGAGCGCGCGCTGCGTGGCGCACGCCGAGCACTACGACTGGGCCGCGGTGGGCCCGAAGAACGTGGCGATCTACCACCGCGTCATAACGCGTTGGTAGCGCGCGCCTCGCGGAAGAATTCGCTGCTGTTGTTCAACTCGTCGAGCTTGCAGAACGCTTCGCGCTTGCCGTCGCGCAACACCAACACGCGGTCGCAGTGACGCAGCGTCGACAGGCGGTGCGCAACCACGATTACGAGCGCGTGTTCGCGTAGCCGTTCGATCGTCTCCACGATCACGTCTTCGGCTTTGTGATCGAGCGCACTGGTGGGCTCGTCGAGGACGATCAACGACGGCGGGCGCACGATCGCGCGGGCGATCGACAGGCGTTGGCGCTGACCGCCGCTCAGACCGCGATGGCCGCGCTCACCGATCAAGGTTTCGAACCCGTGGTCGAGCTCCAGGATCTCTTCGGTGAGGTGCGCTTTGACCGCTGAATCCTCGACGGCGTCGCGGGTGATGCCCTCGCGCAGGAACCGGATGTTTTCTTCGACCGACGCCGCGATCAAGTGGCTGAACTGCGGTACGAGCACGATCTGTTCGGTCCAGCTCTCCTCGCTGAACTCCCACGTGTCACGCCCGTTGATGCGGTAGGTGCCGGTGTGAGGCTTGTCTAGGCGCAGGATCAGCTCGGTGAGCGTGGACTTGCCGCTACCCGAAGGACCGATCACACCGATGAGCTCGCCCCGGTGCGCCTTGAAGCTGACGTTGTCTAGCGCGAGCGGCGCTTCACCACCTTCCACCTCGTAGCGGTAACTGACGTTCTCGAATTCGATCTCTTCAACGGCGTCGAGCGTGTTGGTGCCGAACACGAACGCGTTGGCGCGGTACCGGTCACGCCGGTTGACCAACTCGGCGATCCATGGCCGCGCTTCGGCGATCGACGGTTCGGCCGACTGCACGAGTTGGGCCTGTTGCATCGCCCGCAAGACGATCAAGAGCGCGGCACCGATCGAGCCCAGGTCCTTGAGGTGTACGGCGTACACAATGCCGAGGCCGGCGAGCAGGATCATGAACACGGCGCGTTGGTACAGAATCGGCAGGAAGCCCTGCACGAGACGCAGCCGGTACTGCGGCCGTTCGAGGTCGTCGATCTCGCGGCTGATGCGCTGACGCACCGGTTCGCCCACGCCGTAGGTCTTGATTTCCCGACTGGCGGCAACCGAGTCGGCGAAGCTCATGAACAGCACGCGCGTCGCGACCTTCGAGTCTTCACCGGACTTGGCCGCGATGCCGCGCATCGGCAAGAAAATGAAATACAGCACCACGCCGAGCACGATGATCGCGATCGCGACGAGCGGCGCAACGATCAGCGCGAACGCCAGGAAAATGACGAGCGTTATGAACGCAGTGAGTTGGCTGACGATCGACGTGAGCATGTTGGACACGCGCGGAACGTGATTGATGATGTAGGTGATGAGCGCGCTCTCGACCTCGCCGCGCATCGCGGGCCAACTCGTCTTCGTGAACTCGTCGTATAACTCGCGCCGCATCTCGGCCATCGTGCGGGTGTTGATTCGGGCGAGTTCGATCTGAATCAGGAAGCTCGCAACCATCGTGACCGCGCCGAGGGCGACACCGATCCCGAGCAACACCGGCACCGAGATGCCACTGATGGCACCGAAGCCCGCGAGCTTCACTTGACCGCCGTGCTTCCCGGCGATCGCCACGCCGACGCTGGCGATGATCGCAAGGAAGATCGACTCGGTGATGCCCACGCCGGCGCCTAGTACCGACACCAACCACACCCGCGACCGCGGGACTTGAACCAGGTCCTTGGCCTCTTTCCACGCGTCGATCGACGATGCGAGTGGAAACTTGACGGCCATCAGGGTGCCGAAGTTAGTGCGAGCCGCGCCGCGGCCGGGGATCAGCGAGGAGTAGCGCGGGCCGCTCGGTGTAACCGCCGATACGCGGCCGCCACGTCTTCTACGGGTACCGGCAACCGGCGTGACCAGTTCCAGCGCTCGGTCGTGCCCGGTTGGTTCGGTCGCTCGGTGACGCCGATCAGGTCTTCCGCCGTCACCACCACCGCGCGCGACGCGGCAGTGCCCAGCCGGGCGTGGACGCGCGCGATCACTTCGTCCGTCGACAGATCGTCGGCACCCACGACGCGTTCGAGCCGTTCGCGGATGGCGGGGTCGGCGTCGGTGCCGCCCCACACGCCGGCGATCGTCGGCAAGTCGTGGGTGGTGACAGACGCCAGCGACAACTCGGGCCAGTCGCCAGGAGCGTCGTCCTCAAACCACAACACCTTGTACGACAAGATCCCGCGCGCCGCGAGCGCCTCGCGCACGCCGGGTTCGACCGTACCGAGATCCTCACCGACAGCGAAGGCGCCCGAGCGCTGACTCACGCCGGCCACCATGTCGAGCATCTCGCGCGCGGGATATCGCACGTATACGCCGTCGGCCGGCGAGCCGCCGTCGGGAACCCAGTAGAGCCGGAACAGGCCCATCACGTGGTCGATGCGGAATCCGGCGCCGTGGCGGGCCGCGGCGGCGAGGGCCGCTTGGATCGGGCGGTATTGCGCGGCGCGCAACTTCGCCGGGACCATCGGCGGCAGACCCCAGTCTTGCCCCGCTTGGTTGAACTCGTCGGGCGGCGCGCCGATGTGAAAACCGGGAGCGAAAAGGTCCTGCCACATCCATGCGTCGGCACCCGCCGGGTCAACCCCGACGGCCACGTCGTGGATTAGTCCCGCGCCTGCGTTCGCCGCTTCGCCGAGTTGCTCGTCGATACGCCACTGCAACCACTGATGGAATCGCACCCGCTCGGCCCGCTCGACCGCGAACGCGCGCACGCCAACGCCCGCGGGGTGGAGCAACTCGCTCGGCCAACTCGACCAGGGGCGCCCGAAGAAGTCACTCAACGCGCAGAACGTCGCGTAGCGCACGAGATCGTCGCCTTCACGTGCGACGTACGCGTCGAAGCGCGGATCGCCGCCGAACCCCTCCCACTGACGCATCAGCGCGGCGAGCTTCGTCTCCCACACCTTGTCCCGCCCGATTATTTCCGACGGGTCGTTGGTCGCCGGTACACCGGAGACGCGCAAGTGCAATGGGTTGCGGTATTGCCGTGAACTCGGAAAGTACGGGCTTGCCTGTTGCGGCAAACCGGGCAGCGGCGCGTGCAGCGGGCTGAGCAGCAACAGTTGCGCCCCCGAAGCGCGCGCGAGATCGGCGACGTCTTCGAGGTCGCCGATCCCGCCGCTGTCTCGTGACCACAACGCGTACACCTGGGCGGCGATGCCGTCGCGGCGCTGGTCGGGCACCACGCAGCGCGCCGCTCCCGCCGGCGACGCATTGGCGACGTCGTAGGCCGACGGCTCGTCGTCTACGTCGACGACGTCGCGCACCATGCGCAACGTCTCGGGATTCGCGTCGCGCCAGACGTGGTCCCAGTCGTAGAAGCCGGGTTCGACGATCATTCGGCGGGAGCGAACCAGCACACGCCGAGAGGAGGCAGTCGCAACGCGACCGAATACGGCCGTCCTTGCCACGTCTCGTCTTCGGCGACGACGGTTCCGTTCGTCACACCACTGCCACCGAACCGCCGGTCGTCGGTATTGACCAACTCCTCCCACGCACCGCCGACCGTCACGCCAATCCGGTAGTCGTGATGCACGAGCGGCGACAGATTCGCCACGCAGACGACGGGGCGACCGCCGTCGCTCAGCCGCAAGAACGACAGCACGTTGTTGTCGACGTCGCTGGCGTCGATCCACGAGAACCCCGAGTCTTCGTCGTCCTTCTCGTACAGCGAGGGTTCGCGTTGCAGCACCGCGTTGAGTTCAGCGACCAAGTCACGCACGCCCTGGTGCTCGGGCAGATTGAGCAGGTGCCAGTCGATGCTGCGGTCGTGCGACCACTCGCGTTCCTGGGCCACCTCACCACCCATGAACAACAACTTCTTGCCCGGGTGCGCCCACATCCAGCCGTACAGCGACCGCAGGTTTGCGAACTGCTGCCACCGGTCACCGGGCATCTTGTTGAGTAGCGACCCCTTGCCGTGGACGACCTCGTCGTGGCTCAACGGCAGCATGAAATTCTCGGTGAAGGCGTACAGCAATCCGAAGGTGAGTTGGTTGTGGTGATAGCGACGGTGGATCGGGTCGTGCTGGAAGTAGCTCAACGTGTCGTGCATCCAGCCCATGTTCCACTTGAACGTAAACCCGAGCCCGCCGACGTACGTGGGCCGCGATACCGACGGCCACGCCGTGGACTCCTCGGCCACCACCATTGCGCCCGGGTGCTTGCCGTGCACCAGTTCGTTCACCTCACGCAGGAACTCAATCGCTTCGAGGTTCTCGCGGCCACCGTGCTTGTTCGGCAGCCACTCACCCGCCTTGCGCGAGTAATCCAGGTACAGCATCGACGCGACAGCGTCGACGCGCAGGCCGTCGATGTGGAACTCCTCGAACCAGTACAACGCATTCGCCACCAAGAAGTTGCGCACCTCGTGGCGGCCGAAGTTGAACACCAGCGTGCCCCAGTCGGGGTGCGCGCCGCGGCGGGGATCGGCGTGTTCGTACAGCGCGGTGCCGTCGAAAGACGCAAGCGCCCAGTCGTCGCGCGGGAAGTGCGCGGGCACCCAGTCGACGATCACGCCGAGGCCACGCTGGTGCAGCCTGTCGACGAAGAAGCGGAAGTCGTCGGGAGAACCGAAACGCGCCGTCGGCGCGTAGTACGACGTGACCTGGTAGCCCCACGAACCGCCGAAGGGATGCTCGGCGACCGGCATCAACTCGACGTGCGTGAAGCCGAGCGACAACGCGTGGTCAGCGAGTTGGTCGGCCGCCTCGCGGTAGCTGAGCGGGCGGTCGTCCTCCTCGGGGCACCGACGCCACGAACCGAGGTGCGCCTCGTAGGCAGAAATCGGCCGCTCGAGCACGTCGGCTTCAGCGCGCGTACGCATCCATGCGTCGTCGTTCCACTCGTGACGCGCCGTGTGAATGCGGCTCGCTTGGCCGGGCGGCAACTCGGTGGCGGTCGCCATCGGGTCGGCCTTGGGCCGGCGATGGCCCCATGCGTCAGTGACGACGTACTTGTAGAAATCACCGTCACCGGCGCCGGGGATGAACAGCTCCCAAATGCCGCTGGCGCCGAGTTGACGCATCGCGTGGACCTGCTCGTCCCAGCCGTTGAAGTCACCGGCCACGTGCACGCTGCGCGCGTTCGGCGCCCACACCGAAAACGCAGTGCCGACCACGTCTTGATGGACCATCGGACGAGCGCCGAGCATTCGCCACAAGCTGTAGTGCCGGCCCTCCCCGAACAGGTGAAGGTCGAGTTCGCCCACCGTCGGCCAGAAGCGGTACGGGTCGTCGATCTCGAACGTCGTGCCGTCGGGTTGGGTCACCGCGACGCGGTAGTCGGGCACTTTGGGACCCGGCACCGAAGCTTCGAACATGCCCGACGCGTGACAGCGCGTGGCGGCGACACGCTTGCCGTCGACCACCAGCGCCACCGACTCGGCGTCGGGGCGAAAGACGCGCACGGTCACCAAGTTGCCCTCGGCGTGGGGACCGAGCACGCGGTGGGGGTCGCGGTGCTCGCCAGCGGCCAGGCGTTCGAGTTCGTCTCTGAGTGCGGTGCTCATGCCACGCGCAACCTTTCGACGGCCGCTTCGGGGATTTCGGCCCAGCTCGGGCGGTGGGCGCGCTCGTAGCCGACTTCGTACAACGCCTTCTCGAGCTCGAAGGCCTCGAGCAGCGTTACGAACTGCGCGTGATCGCGTGGCACTAAGTCGGTCTCACTGATGGCGTCCCAGTAGCTGCGCAGGAACTCCTGACGGTTGTGGCGCTCCCAGGCCCGCGCCAGCTCACTGACGTCCTCGTCTTGTTCGCGCGCGGCGACCGCGGCCGCGTAGTCGAAGGAGCGCACCATTCCCGCGACGTCCTTGAGCGGTGAATTCGGCGCGTTGCGCTCTTGTTCAGAACGCGCCGGCTCACCTTCGAAGTCGCAGACGAACCACGCCTCGTCGGTACGCAGCACCTGACCGAGGTGGTAGTCGCCGTGCACGCGCAGCCGCGTGCCGGCGTCGTCGATTGCGTTCAACCGCTCGCTGACTTCGCCGCCCGCGACGGTCGATGCCAGCTCGTGTGCGTCAGCGCGTTCGCCGCCGAACGCCTTCTCCATCGCGATATGCATCTGCGCGGTGACGGCACCCAAACGGCTCGCCTCGAACGCGAAGTCTCCACCGGCCTCCGAGGGATCGGTGCCTTCGGCGAACAGTTGGCGCAACGACGCAAGGGCGAGCGACCAACCGTCGTTCGCTCCCGTCAAAAAGGGTTGGAGCGTTGCGAAGTCGCGTTCGCCATCGCGCCAACGCCCCAGGACCTCCGCGACGTGGTCGAACCCGACGCCCCGCAGCGCGACCGGAACCTCGACGTCGGGATTCGGGCCGTCGCCCAGCTTGCGGAACAGCTTCAGCAACACCCGCTCGTCGAAAACGAACGACGTGTTCGACTGCTCGGCCGACAACGGGCGTACCGACGACACCTCTTCGCCGGACGCAGCCAAGGTCAAAAGCGCGCGCGCCGCGTCGGGGTGATCGTCGAGTTCGCGTTCATCCGCATCGACGATGAGTTGGTATAGGTGATCGTCGGCCTGCACGAGCACTTGGGTGAGCGGCGGGTCGACCGGTAGAACGTTGCGGGCCACAACCGTGGCGGTCTGCGCGTCGCCGCCAAACCACCGCCGGTCGTGCAACAACTCGCGGACGCGGTCGTCGCTGATCACGACTCTTGCTCCTTCGGGCAGAGCTGGAACCAGAAGAACCCGTGGGGCGGCAGCGTCAACAGATACGGCAACTCACCGACCTTCGGGAACGGCACTCGGCCGAGCAACTCGATCGGCGTGTAACCGTCGAAGCGTTGTAGCGGCAGTTCGACGGGTTGGGCCCGGCTGCTCAAATTGTTCACACACAACACGACGTCGCCCTCCTGTTCACGCACGAACGCGAGGACCGAGGGGTTGTCGGCGTGCACCAGCTCGAAGGAGCCAACGCCGAACAGCGGGTGCTGCTTGCGCACCGCGATCATGCGGCGCATCCAGTGCAACAACGAAGAGGTGTTCGCCATTTGCGCTTCGACGTTCACCGCTTGATACCCGTACACCGCGTCCATCAGCGGCGGCAGGTAGAGCCGGGCGAAGTCGCTCTTGCTGAAGCCGCCGTTGCGGTCGGGCGACCATTGCATCGGCGTGCGCACCGAATCTCGGTCGCCGAGGTAGATGTTGTCGCCCATGCCGAGTTCGTCGCCGTAATAGAGCACGGGGGTGCCGGGCAGGCTGAACAGCAGCGCGTGCAGCAACTCGGCAACGCGTTCGTTGTTGTCGACCAGCGGCGCCAATCGCCGGCGAATCCCGACGTTGATCTTCATTCGCGGGTCTTTGGCGTACTCGTTGTACATGTAGTCGCGCTCGTCGTCGGTGACCATTTCGAGGGTCAACTCGTCGTGGTTGCGCAGGAAAATGCCCCACTGGGCGCCTTCGGGGATCGCCGGCGTCTGGGCCAGGATCTCGGTGATCGGGTGACGCTGCTCGCGGCGCACGGCCATGAACATGCGCGGCATCAGCGGGAAGTGGAACGCCATGTGACACTCGTCGCCTTCGCCGAAATAGTCGACAACGTCGGCGGGCCACTGGTTCGCCTCGGCCAACAACACTCGGTCGGGATACAACGCGTCGACTTCCTTGCGCAGCTGCTTCAAGTAGTCGTGCGTCTGCGGCAGGTTCTCGCCGTTGGTGCCGTCGCGTTCGAACAGATACGGCACCGCGTCGAGACGGAACCCGTCGAGGCCCATGTCGAGCCAGAAGCGCAGAACCTCGAACATCGCGTGCTGCACTTCGAGATTGTCGTAGTTGAGGTCGGGCTGGTGACTGAAGAAACGGTGCCAGTAGTACTGCTCGCGCTGCGGGTCCCACGTCCAGTTCGACTTCTCGGTGTCGCAGAAAATCACGCGTGCTTCCGACCAGCGACTGTCGTCGTCGCCCCACACGTACCAGTCGGCCTTGGGGTTCGTGCGATCCTGGCGTGACTCTTGAAACCACGGGTGCTGGTCGCTCGTGTGATTCATCACGAGATCGGCGATCAGCCGGATGCCGCGCCGATGCGCCTGCTCCACCAGTTCGTGCACGTCGTCGATGTCGCCATACTCAGGTAGCACGGACATGAAGTTGCTGATGTCGTAACCACCGTCGCGCAACGGCGACTCGTAGAACGGCAGCAGCCACAGGCAGTCGACGCCCAGCCACTCGATGTAGTCGAGCTTTTCGATCAGACCCCGGATGTCGCCGGTGCCGTCTGCATTGCCGTCGTAGAAGCCGCGGACGAGTACCTCGTAGAACACCGCGCGTTGAAACCATGTGGGGTCGCTGTCGCCGTCGGGCACGAAAAGCTTCGGCTCTCGCATCGTCGTCGCCATCTACGAAACCTCTCGGATGTGCAGAACGTGAGCCGGGTCCTCCGGCGTCAGACGGACGTACGGGTTCGCTCCGAGCCACATGTAGGTCGCGCCGGTCAGTTCATCATGCGCCTCGAATTGCCGCTCGGTGTCGACGCCGAGCGCGGCGAGGTTTAACCCCAACGTCGCTTCCTGGGTCGCGACGGGGTCGAGGTTCACGACCACGAGCACCGTGTCAGACCCGTCCGCCGTCGTCTTCGAATACGCCATCAACTGGTCGTTGGCCGTGTCGTGGAACGTGATGTTGTCGAGTTCCAGCAACGCCGGATGCCGTCGACGAATGTCGTTGATGCACGTCATGAACGGTGCGATGGAAGTCGGCGACGTGAAGTCGCGCTGCTTGATCTCGTACTTCTCAGAGTGCAGGAACTCCTCGTTCGCTTCGGAGAACGGTTCGTTCTCGCACAACTCGTAACCGCCGTACACGCCGTAGCTCGGGCTTAGCGTCGCTGCGAGCAACAGGCGCTGCTTGAAAACGCCGGGCGTGCCGTTGCGCAGCGGACCGCTGAGGATGTCGGGTGTGGTGGGCCAGAAGTTCGGGCGCATGTAATCCGCCGTGGGTCCGTACGCCACTTCGTCGGCGTACTCCGTGAGTTCCTGTTTCGTCGTGCGCCACGTGAAATAGGTGTAGCTCTGGCTGAAGCCGACCTCGGCGAGCTTGGCCATCATCTTGGGGCGCGTGAACGCCTCGCTCAGGAACAACACGTCGGGGTGCTCGGCCTGTATCGACGGGAGCAGCCACGCCCAGAACGGCACCGGTTTCGTGTGTGGGTTGTCGACGCGGAAGATCCGCACGCCTCTGCCTATCCAGAACTCCATCACGTCGCGACACGCGCTCCACAGCGCGTCGCGATCTGCGTCGTTCTCGGGCCAAAAATTGATCGGGTAAATGTCCTGGTACTTCTTGGGTGGGTTCTCGGCGTACTTGATCGTGCCGTCGGGCCGCTGATGGAACCACTCGGGATGCTCGATTACCCACGGATGGTCGGGCGAGCACTGCAGGGCGTAGTCGAGCGCCACTTCCATGTGAAGGGCACGGGCACGCGCGACGAATGCGTCGAAGTCTTCGTAGGTCCCGAGGGACGGCTCGATCGCGGTATGGCCGCCGTCGGCCGACCCGATCGCCCACGGGCTACCCGGGTCGTCGGGCCCCGGGTCGAGCGTGTTGTTGCGGCCCTTGCGATGCGATACGCCTACGGGATGGATCGGCGGTAGGTAGACCACGTCGTAGCCCATCTCGGCGACGGCGTCGAGGCGTTCGGTGGCGCCCTTCAGTCCGCCGTACGAGCGCGGGAACAACTCGTACCATGCGCCCGCCAGCGCCCGTTCGCGGTCGACCCATACGCGGTAGACCGACGACTTCGTGACGTCGCCCTCGATGATCTCCGCGAGGGCGCCGACAACTTCGGGAGCAAGCGCGGCGGCGAGTCGTTCCGGCTGCGACAACGACGGGTCGCGCATCGTGTTGATGGCGGCCCGCAGGAGATCGCGGTCGACGCGATGCACTTTACGCAGGCGCGCTTCGACCAGCAGCGCGCCTTCTTCGAGCTCGAGCGCGATGTCGACGCCCGCCGCCGCCTTCAACTCGGTGTCGTGGCGCCACGTGCCGACCACGTCGGTCCACGCCTCCACGACGAACTCGTGCTGACCCACCTCGGTGGCGTCGAGACCGGCCACCCAGCGGTCGTTTTCGAGCAGCGTCATGGGCGCAGTGACCCATTTCTTCGACCCGACCGGCCGGAGCCCGGCGCGGGCCGCAAGCAGGTCGTGGCCGTCTTTGAAAATGTCGGCACTGATGCGCAAACGGCGTCCCGCGACCGCCTTGGCCGGGTAGCCGGTGGGGGTGCGCGGCCGAACGTCGCCGATGATCACGCTGCGCTTCACCTGACTGGCCATACCCCCGTCCCGCGGGGGTTTAGAGGCGAAAATTGTTACGAACTATGCGTCGATGGCGACGGTGTCGGCGGCAAAGTCGGCGGTCACCACTACGTCGCCTCGGCGCATCACGAGGCGGGCGTCGCCCTCCACCGATACCTCGGCCGCGCCGTTGCGGAGCTCGGGGCGCGACCGGCGCAGCGCGATCAGGTCTTTGTAGAACGCCAACAGGCCGGCGTGGTTCGGTTTCTCGCGCTCATCCCAGTGCAAACGCGACGCGTCGAAAGTGGACTGCGCTTGCGGATCGGGCACGTCGTCGGGGCTCCAACCGAACGCGGCGAATTCCCGCTTGCGGCCCTCGCTCACGGCGCGACCCAACTCGGGGTTCTCGTGATCGGTGAAGTACTGGAACGGCGTCGACGCACCCCACTCCTCGCCCTGGAACAGCATCGGTGTGAGCGGACCGAGCAACACCAGCGCCGCTGCGATGCGGACCCCACCATCGGATGCCAACCTGCCGAGACGGTCGCCGGCGGCGCGGTTGCCGATCTGATCGTGGTTCTGTGAATACCCGATCATCTGTGTGAGCGACACGCCTTCAGGCGGCCGGCCGTGGCGGCGGCCGCGGAACGGCGAGTGCTGACCGCGGAACACAAAGCCATAACGCAGCGCTTCGGCGAGGTCTTCGATCCGGCCGAAGTCGGCGTAGTAGCCGTCGCGCTCACCCGTCACCATCGCGTGCAGTGCGTGGTGGAAGTCGTCGCACCACTGGGCGTGCACGCCATAGCCGCCTACGTCGCGTCGCCGCACCAGGCGCGGGTCGTTCAGATCGCTCTCGGCGATCAGGAACTTGTTCGACTCGAACTGGTCGACGGCGATCGCCATGTCTTCGAGGATGTGCGTCGCGCTTTGATCGAGCAGCGCGTGCACGGCGTCGAGTCGCAAACCGTCGAAGCGGTAGTCACGCAACCACATCAACGCGTTGTCGACGATGAAGGCGCGCACGTCGTCGCTGCCGCGGTCATCGAGATTCACCGCGGCACCCCACGGCGTGTTGAAACGATCGGTGAAGTACGGGCCGAACGCCCCCAGGTAATTCCCGTCGGGGCCGAGGTGGTTGTACACAACGTCGAGCACGACCGAAAGGCCGCGCGCGTGGCACGCGTCGACCAACGCCTTCAGCTCTTCGGGGCCGCCGTAGCCGTGGTGCGGGGCGAAGAGGTCGACGCCGTCGTAGCCCCACCCACGCGAGCCCGGGAACTCGGCGACGGGCATCAACTCGACGGTGGTGACACCGAGGTCGACGAGTGCGTCGAGGTGACGCGCCGCGCCGGCGAACGTGCCTTCCGCGCTGAATGTCCCGACGTGCAGCTCGTACAGCACCGAGTCGGCCAGCGCCGGCCCGGTGAACTCGCTGTGACGCCACGGGTAGTCGGCGTGGTCCACCGTCACCGACCGGCCGTGAACGCCCTCGGGCTGCGATGCCGACCGCGGATCGGGCATTGCGTCGCTGCCGTCGACCGCAAAGGCGTATCGCGTTCCGGCGGGAACGTCAGACCCGGCGCGCCACCATTCACCGTCGCGGTTCATCGGCGCGCGTCCCTCGTCGGTCACGAGTTCCACCGACGACGCCGCCGGCGCCCACACCGCGGGTGTCGTCATCGGGTTAGCAGCGCCACAGGGAACCGGGCCAACAACTCGCCGGCGTCGACCTGTCCGCCGTTGATCGTGTCGCCCGTGAACTGGTTGACCCACTCGCCGTTAGGCAGCTCGACCTTGCCCTGCGGTCGCGTCGACGCCACGAGCCGCGGCACCACGGTCACAACCGCGTCTTCGCGTGCGAACGCGACGAGGGCATCGCTTTCGCATTCGAGCGCCTGGTAGTCGCCGGTGAACGCGTGCGGGTGCGACCGACGCACCGAGAGGGCGGTCGCGATCACGTCGACCTTCGCCCACGCTTCGTCGGCGCGCGCCAGCAGTTCCTCAGCCGTTGCGGCGCGCGCCGCGTGCAACATCTGGCTCCGCACGTCGTAGTGCACGGGCCGACGATTGTCGGGATCGACGAGCGACAGGTCCCACCCCTCGGTCCCCTGGTAGGTGTCGGGCGTGCCGGGAGCCGTGAGACGCAACAACGTCTGCGCGAGCGAGTTCACGCGACCGGGCTCGACCAGCGGCGCGACCATCGCGGCAATCGCGTCGGTCTCACCGAGCGCGGCGCGCACTTCCGCAGCGACAGCCGACTCGTACGCGTCGTCGGGCGCGGCCCACGACGTGTGCGCACCGGCCTCGCGGGTTGCCTTCTGCATGTACGCGCTCAGGCGTTCCTCACTCAGCGGCCACGCGCCTACCAACGTCTGCAGCAACAGGTACGCGGTGGGGCCGTCGATCGAATCGTGTCGGCCCATCCACTGCGCGGCGTGCTCGCCCCACCAGTCGGCGCGCTCACTGATCACCGCGAGACGAGTCCGCACATCCTCGCCGCGCTTCGTGTCGTGCGTGGCGGTGGTGAGCATCGTGGCCGGCCACTGCTCCGCGGTGGCTTCGCACGCCGCGTGCCACTCCTCCACCGACGTGCCGAAGCGATCGGGATCACCGCCGACTTCGTTCAGCGCGACAAACCGCGTGAAGTCGTAGAACGCGCGGTCCTCGACGCCCTTCGCCATCGCCGGACCCGTCAGCAACTGGAAACGGTCGGCGCCTTCGTCGGCGGACGCGTCGTTGCCTTCGCGCCGCAGCGCGCGCTCCACCCGCGCGACGGAGTCGGCGAGATCGGGACGGGCCGCCCGCACCCGATCGCAGGTCGTCCGCACGATTTCGAGGTCCTCAGCCGACGCGTGCCCCGGGGTCGTATAGGTCCGGTAGACGGGCCACGCCACAGCCAGTTCGGTGATCACCGTTTCCAGCGCGGCGTCGCCGAACGCGCGTGCCACCCGGCGCACGTCGGTCACCAACCCGGCCCCGAGCGCGTACCGCTTGCCCGCGGCCACCGCGTCAGGCCAAGCCCGTTCGTCGCCGGTCAATCGAACGTAGATATCTGCAAAAACAGGGGCAGCCGCCGGATCGAGGAACAGGCCGAGCACCTGCGACGCAAACTCGTAACCCGTGGTGCCCACCACCGGCCACTCGGCCCGCAACTGCTCGCCCGGCTCCAAAATCTTCTCCACGGCCAACCACGCGTTGGGCGCCGCGTCGGCCAAACGCTGCAGGTAAGCCGTCGGGTCGCGCAGACCGTCGACGTGGTCGACGCGCAACCCGTCGACACCGGGCCTCGCGGCGAGCGCGCGCACGAGCGAGTGCGTCGCGTCGAAAACCTGCGGGTCTTCCTGACGCACCGCGGCCAAGTCGTCGATCTCGAAAAACCGCCGGTAATTGATCTGGTCGCGCGGCGGCCCGCGCCGAACCGCGCCGTCCCCCGCAACCCAGTCGACGTCGAATACCCCTGCGCTCGGCGCGGCTTCACCGGCCGCCATCACGTCGCGCCACCAACGGTTCTCCTCGGTTGCGGCCATGTGGTTCGGCACCACGTCGAGCACGACGCACAAGTCGGCTGCGTGCGCGGCGGCGACTAACGCGTCGAATCCCGCAGTGCCGCCCAGCTCGTCGCGCAGCCGCGTCGGGTCGACGACGTCGTAGCCGTGCGTACTGCCGTGCGCCGCTTCGAAGATCGGCGACAGATAAAGGTGCGTCACGCCGAGGTCACTCAGGTAGGGCACGGCCGCAGCGGCGTCGGCGAAACCGAACTCGGGCCGCAGTTGCAGCCGGTACGTCGCAGCGGCCGCCGGTGCCCTACGCACCGAGGGCATGACGCAGCACTCGCACGGAACGAGCCGCGACGGTTTGAGTCGACCCACCGAGGTAGTGCCGCATCGCCTGGCCAGTGAGCGACGGGTCGGCGGTGTCGAGTTCGAGCATCCAAACGTCGGCGAAGTCCTCGCTCGGCAAGGTGAAGTCGAGCGGTCCGTCGTGCGCGTTGAACTGCAATAACAACGTGTCGCCCACGATCGGTTCACCCCGCTCGTCCGACTCGGTGATTTGCCCGCCGTTGAGGAAGACAGCCACCGCACGCGCGAAGCCCTGTTCCCAGTCTTCCGAGCTCATGGCATCGCCGTCAGGGCGGAACCACGCGATATCGCTCACACCCTCGCCGTGCAGGGCGCGGCCTTGGAACCAACGTCGACGGCGCAACACGGGCTGCTCTTGCCGCAGACGAATCAGACGCCGCACAAATGCATGCAGCTCGGCGTTGTCGCGCAACAGGTCCCAATTGACCCACGAGATTTCGTTGTCCTGCGCGTACCCGTTGTTGTTGCCGTGCTGGGTGCGGCCGATTTCGTCGCCGCCGACCAGCATGGGCACGCCCGCCGACAAGAACAGCGTGGCCAGGAAGTTCCGTTGCTGGCGACACCGCAACTCGTTGATCCCCTGATCGTCGGTCGGACCTTCTGCTCCGTGGTTCCACGATCGGTTGTTGCTCTCGCCGTCGTTGTTGTCTTCGCCGTTCGCTTCGTTGTGCTTCTCGTTGTAACTAACGAGATCGGCGAGCGTGAACCCGTCGTGCGCCGTAACGAAGTTGATCGACGCCGCCGGTTGCCGGCCGCCCCACTCGTAGAGATCGGAGCTGCCGGTGATGCGCGACGCGAACTCCGCCAACGTCTGGCCTTCACCGCGCCAGTAGTCACGCACGCAGTCGCGGAACTTGCCGTTCCACTCCGACCACAGCGGTGGGAAGTTGCCGACCTGGTAACCGCCCTCGCCGACGTCCCACGGCTCGGCGATCAACTTGACGCGACTGACCACGGGGTCTTGCTGGATGAG
>JBEEFT010000083.1:0-16193 GCA_041166225.1 Actinomycetota bacterium
CGTCCGCGCCGCCGGGCTACGACCTGCACGCGGCGCTGCCCGGCCGGGGCTACGCGATGTATCCGAGCGACGACGTCGAGGTGGTGCTCGTCGACATCGACGCGGGCTGGGCGCGGGGCGCGATCAGCGACCTGGGCGACGACGCGGTGGTCGAGCGCCGCGACGACGGTTCGGTACGCGTGCGGTTGCACATCACGAGTCGCGAAGGGTTCCGGTCATGGATTTACGGCTACCTCGATCACGCCGTTGTGGTGGAGCCGCAAGCGGTGGTCGACGACCTCGTCGCCGAATTGAAGAAGATGGCGGCCGTGAATGGCTGATCGCGACCCTGGCTATCGCCTCCGCCGCCTGCTCGCCATGGTCACGTGGCTCGCCGCACGCGAGCGGGTGAAGCTGAGCGAACTCGCCGAGCGCTTCGACATGACCGAAGACGACGTCGAGCGTGAGTTGATGCTCGTGTCGATGTGTGGTCTGCCGCCGTACTCGCCGGATCAGCTCATCGACGTGCTGGTGATCGGCGACGTGGTCGAGGCTCGCATCCCCGAGTACTTCCACCGGCCGCGGCAGCTCACGGCCAGCGACGCGCTCGCGTTGTTGACCGCGGGACGCACGCTGCTCGCCGTGCCCGGCGCCGATACCGCGGGGCCGTTGGCCCGCGCCCTCGACAAGTTGTCCGACGCGCTCGGCGGGGCCGAAGGCGGTGTCGCCGTCGAGCTCGACACCCCCGCGTTGTTGCCCGACGTGCAGCGCGCCTACGAGCACGGCGACCAGGTGGAGATCACGTATTACTCAGCCACACGCGACGCGACCACCGACCGCGTAATCGACCCGATCAGCGTGTTCAACGACGCCGGTCATTGGTATCTCGAGGCGTTCTGCCGCTCGACGGAGCGCGTGCTGACGTTTCGAGTCGACCGCATCGAGGCGATCAAACCGACCGGCGTCGCCGCGCACCCTCCTGTCGACCCCGCGCCGCGTCAGCCCGTGCGCGTCGCTCCCGGTGCCGATACCGAGTCAGTCACGATCACGGTCGGTCCGTCGGGTCGGTGGGTGGCCGAGAACTATCCCGTCGAGCGCCTCGACGAACTCAAAGGCGGCAAGCTGCGGATCACGCTCACCGTCGCGGGCGACGCCTTCCTCGACCGCCTGCTGCTGCGCCTCGGCTCCGACGTAGTCGTTAACCGTCCGCCGGCCAAGAAGACCGCGCAAAGCATCGCCGCCGAGCGCATCCTCGCCCGCTACTCCTAGTCGTTCGTGTAGATCACTACTTCGTCTTGGGCCGGCGTGGCGAAGCGGTCGACGATCCGAGCCAGCGGTTCGTTGGTGCCGAAACCGTGGTCAATCTCGAACCACAACGGCTGGCGGTCGTCGACGTAAAACGCCGCGAGGTGCGCGACGAGTGAGCGGGTGAGCGCGTCGGCGGCGGCGGCAGTCGGATCGAGCGCGCCTACGAGCGCAACGTCGGCCGCAACTGCGTCGTCAGACGAAGCGTGCGCGGCCCCGACGCCAACGATCAGCCCGTCGTCGTCACGGATCACAGCAAGGTGTTGCGACCCGTTCAACATGGCCTGGCGGATGTAACGACGCGTGAACGTGGCCGGGGGATCCCAGCGGTGCGTGTTGGCGTAGAAGATTTCGAATGCGTCGGCCACGTCGCGCGGCGCGCCCTCGACCACTTCGATTTGATGCTCGATTGGGTCGAGGAGTTCGCCGGCGTGCACCTGGTGCGTAGCCGAACGGATGCGCTCGGTGAAACCGAGGCGGGTCGCGAGGTCGAGCGTGTCGTAGTCCTCGCCGGCGACGCGCATCTTCAGTGGCTTCTTCGCTCGCACCGCGTTCAGCAGCGACTCTTCGTGACCGGCGCCGCTCGCCCTCGGCTCGACGTACACCGCCACGAGATCGCGTTGGGGATGCTCCTTGTGTTTACGGCGCGCCGCGAACCCGACCACGCCGTCGTCGTCAACCAACGCCGCGTGCACGTCGGCCTGGTTGACCCACGCATCGAGATCGCGGCGCAGCGGGCTGAACCCGTCGACGATCGCGTCGATCGCCTTGGCGTCAGAGAACGTGGCAGGACGAATGCGGACCGGGGACACGAGCAAAGGCTATTGAGCTTCGTTTCAACCGTGTGAAGCCTCGGACGCGCCCGGTAAGACGCGGGTCAGTTAATGGCAAACTCCGGGCGTGAGCGACCTCTTCGACGGCTACGAGCTCGATCAGGCCTTCGACGAGATGTTCGGCCGCGCCGACGATCCGCGCCCGCCGTACGCCGCGCTGCACGAAACACTGCGTCTGTTGAGCAACGAGGAGTTCGCCGAACGCTGCGCGACGCGCGACCGGTCGTTTCGCGACCAGGGAATCACGTTCAGCCTGTCGGGCGAAGAGCGCCCCTTCCCGTTGGACCTCGTTCCGCGCGTGATCGCGGCCGACGAGTGGGCGCTGATCGAACGCGGCGTCGCCCAGCGCGTGCGCGCCCTCGAAATGTTCTTGGCCGATGTGTACGGCGCCGGCGAGGTGTTCGAAGCCGGCATCATTCCGCGCCGCCTGGTTTACTCGTCGTCGCACTTTCATCGCGAGGCCGTGGGCGTGAACCCGCCGAACGGCGTGCGCGTCCACGTGTCGGGCATCGACCTCATCCGCGACGAGCACGGCACCTTCCGCGTGCTCGAAGACAACCTGCGTACGCCGTCGGGTATCTCGTACGTGGTCGAGAACCGCCGCGCGATGAGCCAGGTGTTCCCGGAACTCTTCGCATCGCATCGCGTGCTGCCGGTGGCGACGTACCCCGCTCGCCTACTGGAAGCATTGCGGGCGGCAGCACCCGGCGGTGTCGACGATCCGACCGTGGTCGTGCTCACGCCGGGCATGTACAACGCCGCCTACTTCGAACACAGCTTCCTGGCCCGCCAGATGGGCGTCGAGCTCGTCGAGGGCCGCGACCTCGTGTGTCGCAACAACATCGTGCGGATGCGCACGACGACGGGGGAGCGGCGCGTCCACGTGATCTATCGCCGTCTCGACGATGAGTTCCTCGACCCCATGCAGTTCCGGGCCGACTCGGCGCTCGGCGTCGCGGGCTTGTTGAACGCGGCGCGTGCCGGCGAAGTCACCATCGCGAACGCGGTCGGCAACGGCGTGGCCGACGACAAGCTCGTCTACAGCTATGTGCCCGATCTCACCCGCTACTACCTGGGCGAAGAGCCGATCCTGCCGAACGTGCACACCTATCGCTTGGGTGACGACGACGTGCGCCAGCACGTGCTGAACCGCCTCGACGAACTCGTACTGAAGCCGGTCGACGGGTCGGGAGGGTACGGCCTCGTGATCGGGCCGCAGGCCACCGACGAGGAACTGGCCACGTTGCGCGACGAGATCACCGCGCACCCGCGCGACTGGATCGCGCAGGAGGTGGTGCAACTGTCGACCTCGCCCACCCACGCCGAGGGCAAGTTCCAGCCGCGTCATATCGACCTGCGGCCCTTCGCCGTCAACGACGGCGACCGGGTGTGGGTCGTGCCCGGCGGCTTGACGCGCGTCGCGCTGCCCAAGGGCAGCCTCGTGGTGAACTCGAGCCAGGGCGGCGGCTCGAAGGACACATGGGTACTGGCCGATCCGCTCGCGACGTCGTTGCACCCTGAGCCGCCTCCGCCGCCCGCGGTGGCGTTGTCGAACCAGTCACAGCTCTTCGACACGCCGGCGCCCGAAACTGGCCCTGGGCTCGGCCAGCAGCAACAGCAGCAACAACAAGAGTCACTGGTGTCGTCGTGCTGAGCCGCATTGCCGAGTCGATGTTCTGGATCGGGCGGTACGTCGAGCGCGCCGAAGCGACGGCGCGCATCCTCGATGTCCACTACCACCTCGTCGTGCAAGACGCCCTCATCGACGAGAGCGCCGCATGTGCTGCGCTGCTCACCGTGATGGGCGCGCCCGACGCCATCAACGAAGACGTCACGCTCGACGAAGTCAACGAAGTGCTCGGGTACTCGCTCGATCATCCGTCATCGATCGCGGCCACGCTGTTCGCGGCCCGCGAGAACGCGCGCGGGGCGCGCGAGGCGATCTCGTCGGAGATGTGGGAGACGCTCAACGCCACGCACCACGCCCTCGGCGGACGGGTCGCTACTGCACGCAGTCTCGGGCCGAACTCGTTCTTCCGCTACGTGAAGGAACGGGCCGCGGTGGTCGGCGGTCTTGTGGACTCCACGTTGTGTCGTGACGACGGGTATCGCTTCCTCGTGCTCGGGCGCGCACTCGAACGCGTCGACATGACGGCGCGCCTGCTGATCGCCCGCGCCACCGTGGCCGACACGCCAGGCGGCTGGGTCACCACGCTGCTGTGTTGCTCGGCGCACGAGGCGTACCTGCGCACGTATCGCCGCGCGGTGGACGCATCGCTCGTGGCCGAGTTCTTGTTGCTCGACCGTTCGTTCCCGCGGTCGGTGCTCTACTCGCTGAACGAAGCGGAGAACGCGCTGATCGCGCTCGACCGTCAGCAAGCGAAGACCGGTTCCGACGAAGCGGCGCGGCTGCTCGGCCGGTCGGCGGCCGACCTCGAATACCGGCGCCTCGACGAGCTGCTGGCCGAGTTGCCGACGCACCTCGGCGAACTCCAGCACACCGTCGCCTCGGCGGCGTCGGCTATTGCCGAGCGCTACTTCCGCCAGACCCGTCCGATGGAATGGTCCGCCTGATGTCGTGGAGAGTTGAGGTGCATCACGCGACTACGTATCGCTACGCGGGTGTGGTCGAAGAGAACTACAACGAGGCGCGGCTGACGCCCGTTACCGGTCCTCGCCAAACGGTGTTGTCGAGCTCGCTCGAGGTGTCGCCGCGCGTCACGCCGTTCCGATACGTCGACGCGTTTGGCACCACCGTGCACAGCTTCGACCTGCACCAGCCCCACGACCACCTGATCGTGATCGGGCACTCCGTCACCGAGACCGCGCCGCCGTCGGCCCCGGTGAACCAGCTGGGTTGGCGCGACTTGCGCAGCGACCGCGTGAAGGAACGTTTCTTCGATTACCTCACGCTCACCCCGCTAGTCGACGTCGACGGGATGATGCAGCACCCGATCATCGAGGCGCAGAAATTCGACGACCCCGTCGACGCTGCCAACTTCATCTTCGACTACGTACGGAACCAACTCACATACGTGCCGGGCGCCACCGCGGTGTCGACCACCGCGTCTGACGCGTTCAACGCCGGCAACGGCGTGTGCCAAGACTTCGTGCACGTGAGCCTTGCGCTGTTGCGCAGTGTCGGCATTCCGTCGCGTTACGTGTCGGGTTACGTCCACACCCGTCCCGATGCGCTGCTCGGCGCCACGGTGCGGGGGGAAAGTCACGCGTGGGTCGACGTGTGGACGGGCGACTGGTGGGGTTTCGACCCGACGGGCGACGTCGCGGTCGGCGAACGCCACGTCGTTATCGCCAAGGGCCGCGACTACAAGGACGTCACCCCGCTGAAGGGTGTCTACGCCGGCGCCGCCCTCGACAAACTCGAAGTATCCGTAGAACTAATCCGCCGCGCCTGATTCGGTCCGCAACCAGACGTTGCGAACCGAGCTATTTCGACGGCCTTCCGCCGGCGTTCTTTCGCCTCCGGACCGAGCAAGTCGGATCCTGCGGCAGCCCGTAGCCGTCCGCTTCAGAAGTCGACCGCGGAGAGTTCGGGGATGGTTTTGGCCGCTCTTGAGACGGCTTCGGCCCAGCGGTCGCGGCGGGGGTCTTTGCCCGACGGTTCAACGATGCGCGACGGGCGCCACCGGTCGGCGAGTTCGTCGATCGACGCGATTGCGCCGGTCGCGACGAGCGCGAGGTACGCGGCGCCGAGTGTGGTCGCCTCGCGTTCGGGCGACACTTCGATCGGGCGACCGCACGCGTCGGCGAGGGCCTGCACGAACGTGGCGTTGCCGCTCATCCCGCCGTCGACGTGGATGGCCGCGATCGGCCCACCGAAGTCCGCTTCGGCCGCTTCGACGAGGTCGGCGCCCCGGTGGGCCACGCCTTCAAGCACGGCCCGCACCACATGGGCGCGCGTGGTGCCCCGCGTGAGGCCGAACAACCCGCCGCGGGCGCCGAAGTCCCACTGTGGAGTGCCGAGGCCGAGGAACGCGGGCACGAAGTACACGTCGCCGGTGTCGGGGACGGATGCCGCGATCGCGTCGGACTCTTCGGCGGTCGCGATCAGCTGCAAGTCGTCGCGCAGCCACTCGATGCACGTGCCGGCCGACAACATCGCGCCTTCAAGCCCCCACACCGTTTCGCCGTGACGTCGCCACGCGACGATCGGGAAGCAACCGGCGTCTGACCGCGATGCGGACGTGGGCCGCTCGCCCCCCGTCACGACGTCGAGCATGCCGCCGGTGCCGAACGTGATCTTGGCGATGCCCGGCCGCACGCACCCCTGGCCAACGAGTGACGCCTGTTGGTCGCCGACCATGGCGGCGATCGGCGGCGCGCCGGGCAACGCTGTGGCGGTGGCGACGCCACCCGCGGTGTCGACGATCGTGGGCATCATGCGCGTCGGGATGCGAATGGCGTCGAGGACGCGCTGATCCCACTGCGTCGCACCCGCGTCTACGAGGCCGGTGACCGCTGCGTTCGAGGCGTCGATCACGTGCGCGTCGCCGCCCGACAGCGTCCACGCGAGCCACGAGTCGACCGTGCCGAAACACAGGTCGCGGGTGCGGTCGGCGTCGAACTGGTTGAGCAGCCAACCGACCTTCGTGGCCGACGCGTTCGGTGCGACGCGCACACCGTCGCCCTGAAGGATCAGGCAGTCGACGACGGTGCGCAGGTCTTGCCAGCCCAAGCCGGGGCCGACCGGCTCACCAGTGACGCGGTCCCACACCATGGTCGACGCCCGTTGGTTCGTGATGCCGACGGCGTGAACCTCGCCCACTTCGGCGATCGCTTCCAGGGCGGTGACTCGCGCCGCGTCTGCGATGGCCGCGGCGTCGAACTCGACCTGACCTGGTTCGGGCGACGTAGGCAGTGTTGCGACCTGATGCATTGCCTGCACCGCGCCGCCTTCGTTCACCACTGACGACCGCACCGAACTGGTGCCGACGTCGATCACAAGCACGCTCGTGGTCATTGCGGTCTCATCCCTTTGACGGCGAGCAGGGCGCCGAGCGACCCCAGCGCTGTGCCGAGTTGCCAAATCACGAGGGCGGTAATGGTTGCGCCCAGCGACAGGTTCCCTGCGAACGCCTGCAGGAACAGCGCGACCACGAGCACCGCTCCGAGACCGGCCGCCGCGCTCAACGCGCCATGGGTGAGCGGTGCGCGCGGCCGTTCACGCGCGCCGACGTAACCGCCGAAGGTGGTGCCGAAGATCAGCGCGACGACCAGCAGCATCCAGGCGAGCGAGTCGTCGCTGCCCGCGGCGAGGATCTTGGCCAGTACGTACGCAGGCGCGAAGAACATCAACACGCCGAGCGCACCCCGCCATATGGCCGCGAGGTCGAAGTCGCTCACGCGGCTACCGCCACGGCACCGTGCCCCATGGCGTGTCTGCGAAGAACTTGCCCGGGTTGAGGATGCCTTTGGGGTCGAGCGCGTGCTTGATCGACCCGAGCATGTCGAGCACAGGCTGACCCATCGCGTCGGCGAGGAAGCGGCTGCGGTTGAGCCCGACGCCGTGATGGTGCGACAGCGCGCCGCCGTGCGCGAGCACGGTGTTCGTAACGGTGTCCCACGCTCGGCGGTACCAGCCCTCGACGTCACCGTCGTCGGCCGCGCCCGCCCATGTGAAGTACAGGCACGCGCCGTCGGTGTACGCGTGGCTTTGGTGCGACGTGCACGCGATGGTGCCGGGCACTGCGTCCATCGCTGCCACCACCGCGTCGTACATCGCAGGCAGGTCGCGCCACCGCCCCGATATCTCGGTTGTGTCGACCACGATGCCGCCCCGCACCGCCTTCTCGAGACCGGCCACGTCGTTGCGGGTGTCGAGCCAGTGATCGAGGAGGTGGTGGTCGAGAAGCTGGGCGCCCTCGCGCGCGCACGCGTCTTCGATCACGGCCAGGTTGCCGGCGACGAGCGCGGGTGGGGCCTCGTCGAGCACCAACAACACACACTGGCCGCGCGGCGTGTCGAAGTGGCGCCGGCTCTCGCGGGCGTCGTAGAGGCGCAGCACCGCGGGGTTCGCGTCGGCCCGCAGGATCAGCCGGCACGCCTCGAGCCCGGCCGCGAACGAGTCGAAGCCGTAGGCGGCGCGGCCTTCACCGGTCGGGACGGGGTGGGCGCGGAACTGGGCTTCGGTGACCACACCGAGCGTTCCCTCGCTGCCCACGAACAACTGGTTGAGATCGGGGCCGACAGCTTGGCGCGGCCCCCGTCCTGCGGTGTGCAGCACCGTGCCGTCGGCGAGCACGACTTCGAGATCGCGCACGATGTCTTCGATCTTGCCGTAGCGCGTCGAATACTGGCCGGCGCCGCGGCACGCGACCCAACCGCCGATCGTCGACAGCGCGATCGACTGCGGCCAGTGCCCGCACGTCAGCCCGTACTGCGCTCGCAGGTCGTCTTCGAAGACATCACCGAACGTGCCTGCGCGCACGTTGACGAGCAGCGACGCGTCGTCGACGTCGACGATCCCGTTGAGGCCGGTGAGGTCGAGGGCCACCCCGCCGAACACCGGAACCGAAGCGCCGCACACGCCGCTGCGTCCCGCGACCGGCGTGACGGGAACACGGGCGTCGTTGCACACGCGCAGCACCGCCGCGACCTCGGCGGTGGATGCCGGTGTGCACACCGCGCCGGCTCTCGCCGCGGTCTCGCCGTTCAACGCCCAGTGCATGGCCAACGGCCACCAGTCGCGTCCGGCCTCCGCTGTGTCCGCGTCGTCGACGGACACTGCCGCGCATGCGTCGCGCAAGCGCGTCAACACGTCGTCGTTGATCGCGACCGCGGAGTTGGCGAAGTGCGCCGACACGGCGGCCGCCCCGGACGGGAATTCGATGGCCGGGGTAGGCGCCCCGCGGTTGGTCATATCGTCGCCATCTCCTTGAACGCCTGCACCTGCGAGGCGGTTTCGGTTGCCGACCACCCGAGTTCAGGCGCGACCAGTTCCGCCACCGATTCCGCGGCGCCGAGCGTGGCCTCGCGGTCGAGCAGCAGCGCGCGCGTGCGCCGAGCCAACACGTCGGCCAGCGTGTGCACCATCTCGTGGCGGGCCGACCACACGGCCTCGGCCTTCACGTACTCGAGGCCGGGCACCAGTGCCTCGCCCAGCGCGACGTCGGAAGCGATCAACGCTTTGATCTCGGCCGCTTCGTTGCCGAAGCGCGCGACGAGCCGGTCGTCGGTGCCCTTCACGCCCTCGGCTCCTACGAGCTTCAGTCGCTTGGTCTGCGTGCGCCTGGCGCCTTTCTTCAACTGCTTCACCGCCACGTTCACGGTGTCTTCGGCCATGGCGCGGTACGTGGTGAGCTTGCCGCCGGTCACCGTGACGACCCCCGCCGGCGACGTGGTGACGGTGTGGCGCCGAGACAGGTCGGCGGTGCGCGTGCTGCGCGCGTCTGCAACGAGCGGGCGCAAGCCCGCCCATGTGCCGACGACGTCGGCCTCGGTGAGCGTCTCGGTGGTCGCGGCGTTTATGGCGCTGAGCAGATACGTGACGTCTTCGGGCGTGCAAACGGGGTTGTCGATAGGGCCGTCGTAGTCCGTGTCGGTGGTGCCGAGATACACGTGGTCGCCCCACGGCACCACGAAGATCGAGCGGCGGTCGCCCGGCACATTCACCACGACGGCGATGTCGGCGGGCACCTTCTCGCGCATCACGGTGACGTGCACGCCTTTCGCCGGACGGATGTGCACAGGCTCGGCGCTGCCGTCGAGGCGCTGGATGTGGTCGGCCCACACGCCGGTGGCGTTGACGACCAACCCGGCGCGAATCGTGGTGCCGTCGTCGAGCACGGCGCCGTTCACGCGTGAGCCGTCGCGCGTCAGGGCGCTGACCGGCGCGTAGTTCACGATCACCGCGCCGCGTGCCGCCGCGGTGCGCGCGATGGTGAGCGTGAGGCGAGCGTCGTCGGCCCGGGCGTCCCAGTAGAGGAAGCCTTCGGCTAAGCGGTCGGGCTTCAGAGTTGGCAGGTGCTTCAGCGCCTCTTCTTTGGACAGGCGCGAGTAGCGGTGACCGATCCGCACACCGCCCGTGAGGTCGTAAAGGCGCAAGACGCCCGAGTAGATCTTGGAAAGCCCGGCCGTGGCTGCGGGGTTTTTGCCCAGGATCGGGATGAGGAAGGGCAGCGCCGACACCAGGTGCGGCGCGTTCTTCAGCAGCCGTTGCCGCTCGTGCAGGTTCTCGTAGACGAGGCGGAACTCTTTCTGCTGCAGGTACCGCAGGCCACCGTGCACGAGCTTGGACGACTTGGACGACGTGCCCGACGCGAAATCGCCCTTGTCGACCAGCGCCACGGACAGGCCGCGGGTCACCGCGTCGAGGGCGACACCGGCGCCCGTGATGCCGCCGCCGATAACCAACACGTCGAACTCCTCACGTCCGAGTCGCTCGACATTCGCGCCTCGGTCGAATGCGACGGGGCTCACGCGCTCAGTTCCTCGTACGACGTAAGGAACCCGTCACGCAGCAGGGGCCGGATGGCGGCACGCTCCCGCCACAAGATCCATGCGGCCAACACGAGATAAATCACCGCGGTAATGATGCGCACGTCGCCGTGGATGTGCTCGGGGCCAACCGCGGTAGCCACGAACTGCACCGCGAACAGCCCGAACATCATCTGGGCCTCGCGGGTCGACAGGCTCAGGTTCACCAGCACGGCCACTGCGAACGCGGACTGCGCGGCGGTGAGAAACAACTCTTCACGTTGGTGCGCGTCGATCGGAAGCCCGTGAGACGAACTCGACGCGAGCGCGAAGGCGATCGGCAGCGTGCCCACCAGCAGCGTCCACTGGTTGACCTTCGACGACACCAACGTCCCCAGCCCGTTGTTGGTATTGAGGCGCGCCGCGTAAAGGCCCGCCACCAACAACTCGGGGGCCTCCGATGCCAGTGGCGCCAGCCACTGCACGAGGAGGAACTCGCTGATCCCGAAGGAACGGCCGGTGCCCACGAGAGCCTCGGCGAAGTGCTCGGCGCACAACACGATGACGCCCGCCGCGAACACGAACAGCGCGATCACCGTCGTACGGCGTTTGGCGACCGAGAACGTCCCCAGCCAGCGCGCCGGGCCAACCAGGTGGGGTTCCTCAGCGGGCGCCCGGGAGATTCGCACGGTGTAGGCGACGAACAAAGCGACGAGAACGCCCGCGTCGACGAGCGTGATCGACCGGCGCAGCGCGATGAACAAGGAGTAAGCGGTGGCTGCGCCGAGGTACGAAAGCTCGACGGCGTGGGACCGGTCGAGCTGGATTTGGCGACCCTGCTCGGGCTGGCCTCGCTTCTTCCACTGCCGCCAGGCGAGAAAAACCACGAGCGACCAGCCGACGCCGATCAGCAATCGATTCGCACCCGTCATATTCGCCAGCGCCAACGAGCACGGCGACTCCTCACCCCCGCGGGGCGCCGGGCACGACGCGAAATGGTGCGCAGCTGCGGAGTGGCCACCTTTGGTGGCGAACACCAGGTCGACGGCGTACTCGGGCAACACCGCGATGAACGCGAGCACGGCGATGGCCAAACCGGCCGATATGTCGAGTTGCGCGACCTCCGCGGCCCAGCTGAGGAGGAAGGCGGCGCCGACGATTGCCAGCCCGAAGAGCAAGGCCGCGACGGGATCGGGCGGGTGGCCGCCCCCGATCCGCAGGATCACACCGGGCAACATCACTGCTACTGCGAGGCCTACGGCCGTCATCTGACGCCGCGGGCGCACAGGGTCGTCGATGTCGTCTCCGCCGGCCACGGCGTGATCCTAGGAGTCGGTTCGGCAGCCGACGAGCCGACGTTTCGTCGCACTCGCACCAATTTCGAGTATTGGCTGTCGGTAGGGAATGCTCAAAGGCGCTGAAACGTTATACGAATGCCCGGTTATCCCCAGGTTGGTCACGTTTAGTGGTGGCCACAAGTGGGGAATTTGGTCCAACCGGCCGATGTTCAGTGATAATGCCTGGCCCCCGATCCCGGGGGAAAGTTAACTAGAAGCCCTCAAGTACCCCCTGCAGAGGATGTGAAAGCGCACGATGAACGCCACCTGGCGGAACCGAGCTGCATGTCGAGGCATCGACCCCGATCTCTTTTTTCCGGTCACGGACGAAGAGGCCGGCGCGGCCAAGGCGATCTGCGACGTTTGCCCAGTGAGGGAAGCTTGTCTTGAGTTCGCGCTCGCAGCCCGCGAGCGCGAGGGCGTCTGGGGTGGCTGCACTGAGCGCGAGCGCCGTCGCATCGTGCGCCAACGCCGTAAAACCGCGTAGGGGTCCGCTTACAACCGCACACCCAGGATGTGAACGGCGGGGTTGGTGTGGAGTTGTTCGAAGCCGAGGTGGGCGTAGAAGCCCAGCGCGCCCGTGTTTTGGGCGCTGACGCCGAGGTGGACGCCCACCGACCCGTCGGCGCGCAGCGCGTCCAGGCACGTCTGCATCATCGCTCGACCGCTGCCACCACCCTGGAACGCGGGGAGCAGGTCGATGTGTAGGTGTGAGGGGTAGACGCCGGTGATAGCCCGCGGCATGTGCGACGGGTTGTGGATCATCGTCACCAGCATCTTGTCGAGCCCGTCCACGGCGTCCGGCGACGGGTACTGCGCCTGCAACGCCGGCCAGTAGTCCCGCTCCAGTTTTCGCTCGAACGTGTACGTGTCGAGGCACCCCAGCACGTAGCCGCCCGCCACGTCGTGGTCGTCGACGATCACGAAGGCGTGCTCGGGCTCGAACATCCCGTACTGCGCCGCGAACACGTGGCCGAACAGCTTCTTGTCGGCGACCAGGTCGAACGCGTCGGCGCCCGCCGCGCCCGTCCGCACGCAGATCTCGTACAGCCGGTCTAAATCGGAGGGCCGATAGGCGCGGATCACCCGCCGTTTTCTAGTGTCGCCGAATGGATTTCGCGCTCTCCGACGAACTACTCGCCCTTCAGGAGTCCGTTCGCCGCCTGGCTCAGGACAAGATCAAGCCGCGGGCCCGCGAGATCGACGACTCCGACGAGTACCCGCAAGACATCTTCGAGGCGTTCCGTGACGCCGGGATGCTCAGCCTTTGCATCCCGACCGAATACGGCGGGTCGGGTGCGGGCATCCTCGGGCTGACCATCGCGATCGAGGAGGTCGCGAAGTACTCGAACACCTGCGCGCTGATGCTGCTGCTGACGCGTCTGCCGACGGGCCCGATCATGATCGCGGGCACCGAGGAGCAGAAGCAGAAGTACCTGCCTCGGGTCGCGGCGGGGGATCAGCGCTGCGCGTTCGGACTGAGCGAGCCGCAGGCGGGCTCCGACGTGATGGGCATGCGCACCAGGGCGATCAAGGACGGCGACGAGTACATCCTCAACGGCACCAAGTGCTGGATGTCGGGCGTCGAGCAGGCCGATTGGTACACCGTGTTCGCGAAGACGAAGGAAGCGACGGCGCGCGATCACGACTCGATCACGGCATTCATCGTCGAGCGCAACTCGCCCGGGCTGTCGGTCGGTTCGATCGACCGGAAAATGGGTGTGCGCGGCGTACACACCGGCGAGTTGCTGTTCGACAACGTGCGGGTGCCGGCCGAGAACGTGATCGGCGACGTCGGTGGTTTCCAGCTCGCGATGCTCGGCCTCAACGCCATGCGTCCGATCGTGGCCGCCCGCGGGATCGGCCTGGCCGAAGGCGCGTTGATGTACGCCGTCGACTACGTGAAGGAGCGCGCCGCGTTCACCCGTACGATCGCCGACTTCCAGGGCGTCCAGTGGGAAATCGCCAAGATGGCGACGGAGATCGAGGCGGCCCGTCTGCTCACGTACCGCAGCGCGTGGATGGCCGACCGCGGCGAGTTCACACGCGAGTTCGTGCCGTACCTGTCGATGGCGAAGTACTACGCCACCGAAATGGCGGTGCGGGCGTCGGGCCTGGCGCTACAGCTACTCGGCGCCGCGGGCTACATGAAGGATCACATGACCGAGCTGTATTACCGCGACGCCCGGCAGCTCACGATCGTCGAAGGCACGTCGCAGGTGCAGCTCGGCCTCATCGGTCGAGGAGTCCTGAACAAGGACTTGTGGTGGTAGACGCAGTCTTTTGGCCTGAAGTGTTCGACGCGCTCGCAAGCGGTCGCGACCTCACGCTGCTCGAATCGCACGCTGCGTTCACCGCGGTGCTGGCGGGGGAGGCGACACCGGCCCAGATCGGCGCGCTGCTCATCGGCCTGCAGACCAACGGCATCAGCGCCGACGAGTTGACCGGGTGTGTGCGGGCGCTGCTCGACGCGTGCCAGGGCTTCACCGTCGACGCCGACGCCGTCGACACGTGCGGTACCGGGGGGTCGATGCAGCGACGCGAAGCTGCCTTCAACGTGTCGACGCTGTCGGCCTTTGCCGTGGTCGGCGCGGGCGGCAAGGTGTGCAAGCACGGCAACCGCAAGGCGTCGGCGACCAGCGGGTCGGCCGACTTGCTCGAGGCGCTCGGCGTGGCCGTCGAACTCGACGGCAACGGCGTGGCGTTCTGCGTCGACACCGCGGGCATCGGCTTCATGCTGGCGCCCAAGTTCCACCCCGGCATGCGCCACGCCGGGCCGATCCGCCGCGAGCTGGGCATTCGCACCGTGTTCAACTTCGCGGGCCCGCTCGCGAACCCCGCGGGCGTGAAGCGGCAAGTGGTGGGCGTGGCCGACGGCTCGATGGCGGCGACGGTGGCCCGCGTGCTGCTGGCCAACGGCGCGGAACGGGCGATGGTGGTGTTCGGCTCCGACGGCCTCGACGAGCTCACCCTTACCGGCCCGTCGACGGTGCTCGAAGTGCGTGACGGGCTCGTCGTCGAGCATTCCGTCGAGCCCGAGGCGTACGGCCTCACGCGCCGTTCCCACGCCCCGCTCGGCGGTGACACCAAGGCCAACGAGTTGCTCGCGCGGTCGGTGCTCGCGGGGGAGAAGGGCGAGCACCGCGACATCGTGGTGCTCAACGCGGCGGCGGGGCTGGTGGTCGGCGGGCTGTGCGACGAACTGGGCGAGGGCGTGAAGCTGGCCGCCGACGCGATCGACAGCGGGGCCGCCGCAGCGGTGCTCGACAAACTCGTCGCGGCGTCGAACGAGGCCGCCGCCGCAGCGGGCGCGTCGACGACCTAGTCGACGAGGCGCAGCGCGACCGCGGGCGGAATGCGGCTGGCGCTGCGCGCCGGCCCCGCACTGGCGAGGATCGACACCACGAACAGCCCGATCGCCATGAGAACCGTGGTGAGGCTCGGCGTCGACACGCCCGGGTTGTAGCCAAGGATCTGCTTGATCACCGCTCCTTGCGTGAGCGCCATGATCAGCGCGAACCCGAGGCCGACGCCCACCACCAAACCTTGGATGGCGACGAAGGCGCCCTCGACGACGAAACTCCAACCGATCTCGCCCGCGTCGAACCCCATCGCGCGCAGCGTGCCGATCTGCCGGCGCCGGTCGCGTACCGATCGCACGAGCACCACGGCGATACCGGCGATGCCGACGACGATGCCGATACCGAGGTCGCTCCGGTACAGGTTGACGACGTCGTTGATGTACTTGAAGAACTTGTCCGACGCGTCGCTGATCACGTCGGCTTGCACCCCATTGGCAACCCCGACGTGTTCGAGTCGCCGTACCAGCGCGGCCGAGTGGCTGCGCGTCGAGATGAATGCGCTCGTCTTCACTAACCGGGGCCCGAACAGCGCGGTGGCGCCGTGCTGGCCGTAGAACGCGCCCGAGCCCGTGACGTCGGCGTACGTGACCGCGGCAACCGTGACGTCGCGAGCGGCACCCGTGGCGGGGTCGACCATCGTGTAGCTCTGGCCGATCTCGGGCGCCACGATTGGGTCGTCCTTGGCCGCACCGACGCGCTGGTTGCTACTGAACAAAAAGTTCGACGGCACGATGATCAGGTCCGCGTTGCGCAGCACGGCCCGGTACGCGGCGCGGTCCGACGGATAGCGCGCGGCGCGGGTCAGCAGACGGGGCGGCTGCACCTTGTTGATGCTGCGGTCGAAGGCCGACACCGGCCAGAAGCGCTGCGAGGTGTTTGCCGTACGCGCGAACGATCCGATGATCGTGCTGGTGCGCGCCACCGCGCGCACCGTCGCGCCG